>DJQG01000089.1:9270-9835 GCA_002438685.1 Ruminococcaceae bacterium UBA6392
GTTCTCTCGCCCGGACTTCGCGGGCGCGGGGCGATGGAGGCGGCGTCGGGTTTTGAAAGATTCTCTAAAATGAATATATTTGAAAAACTGCTCTGCGGATTTTCAAATTATTTCGCGTTTTCATTTTTCTTCTCGCTGATAACAGCAGCTGTTTTTCTCGTTCTGCTCGGCGCATCGGTATATGAAGCGTTCGGCGGCTCGAAAAAAATAAAGAAAATTACATCAGTCTTTGCAATATTCGCCTCGGCGCTGTGCGTCGGAGTCAACGCCGCATATATTTAAATTCGCCGCACCACACCGGATAAGGGCTTTGAAAAGATGTTCAAGAGCGGCAATTATCTTCCGTTCGAACTCGCGGTCATCGCGCTCTGCTTTGTTTTTCTTATAAGTATTTTCGCCCTTATAGCGGCTCTCATCAAGAAGAACAAAAAGCTCGGTTTCACCGTCGGCGTGCTGTTCAGCGCCGCCGTCTGCTGCGCCGCAGTGCTCGGATTCTCTTCGTCCGTCTATGCCTCCGGTCAGCGCGTGTTTTACTTCACCGAGATGTTCACGCTCATCGCCTGCG
>DJQG01000089.1:9995-13481 GCA_002438685.1 Ruminococcaceae bacterium UBA6392
GATTTACTTTACAATTTACACACCTATTTTTAGCGCAAAAATCAAAGCTCCCGTGCGACTTTCCCGATATATCAACACATTCGGGGACGCATGGGAGCTTTTACTTTTTGATTTATAAATTATGTAAAGCTTAACAGCTTGTCATCAATGACCGTGCGGAACGACATCAAGTTTGTCATGTTCCTCGCCGAGATCGGCGCGCAGGAGCGCAAAGAACACTATCGCGAGCAGTATTTCGGCGCACCAGATGGTCTTGCCGCCGAGATAGCCGCAGAGAAAGGTTGAAGCGACCGCGCCCGCGACAAACGAGCCTATCATCAGCAGATGCGCGAACATCTTGCCGCGCGCCTCCTTATTCCCGCTGCGAAGCCACTTGACAAGGTTCGAGCCGACCTGGCGGACATGGTTGGTGCAGAAGGTAGTCGCCATTGGAATCTTTTTCGCCTGGCGGAATGTATTGAACTGCATCGAAGCGATAAAATTCACAGCCACCTGGCAGATCTGCGGCGGCGCATCGTCCGGGACGAAGCCGAGCGCAAATACCCACGCCATTTCAAACGCCACGAACGCCGTGTCCCAGCGGACTATCTTGCGGCGGTTTATATGCTTGGGCAAAAATTCCGAAATCACCGTTCCGAGCAGATAGGCCGAAGCGGGCAGAAGATAATACAGCGCCTTGCGCCAGTTCCCGCGCCCGAGCTGAACCGCCATGAGCACGAAGTTCGCCGTCTGCGCGTTGCAGAACACGCCGCCCTTCTGAACATAGGTATATGCGCCGAAAAATCCGCCGACCGCTATCATGACAGCAAATATCCAGAGCTTTTCGCATTCGAGAAGCTCTTCTTCTTTTTTGAGAGCTTTTTCTTTCATTGTTCACCACACCGTTTATTTTCTACAACGCATAAGTTTATCACTGTTCCCCCGTCTCTGTCAAGGAACGTGAAATAGGCGCAACATCTTGAAAATCGCCCGTTTTCATGGTATTATTTAGGATATTATATACCATTATAGAAGGCAGTATAAAACAAGAGGAGAATAGCATGTCAAAGCTTTTGAAGTATTTGAAAAAATACAAAATTGAAAGTATTCTCGCGCCGTTTTTCAAGCTCATTGAAGTGGCGTTCGAGCTGACTGTTCCGCTGATAGTCTCGACTATAATCGACGTCGGCATAGAGAACGGCGACAAGGTTTATATCATCAAGCGCTGCCTGCTGCTCGGTCTGCTCGGCATACTGGGTCTTTGCAGCACGCTTGTGGCGCAGTATTTCTCGGCGAAAGCGTCGGTCGGCTTCGCTTCCGATATCCGCCACGCGCTTTTTAAGCATATAGGCAAGCTATCTTATTCCCAGCTCGATTCGCTCGGCGCGCCGACGCTCATAACCCGCCTGACGGGCGACATAAACCAGGTGCAGACCGGAACTAACCTGACCCTGCGCCTCGTCCTGCGCTCGCCGTTCGTCGTGTTCGGCGCGGTGATAATGGCGTTCACGGTCGATGCAAAATCGTCGCTTGTGTTCGTCGTTGCGGTGCCCGCTCTCGCCGCGGTCGTGTTTGCGATAATGCTCGTGTGCATCCCGATGTATCGCAAGGTTCAGCAGAAGCTGGACGGTCTGCTGAGCAAAACGCGCGAAAACCTGCTCGGCACCCGCGTTGTCAGAGCGTTCTGCAAAGAGAAAGAGGAAATTGCGGACTTTGACGCGAAGAACAACGCCCTGACAGAAATGCAGACGGCGGTCGGCAGAATATCCGCTTTCATGAACCCCGCAACCTTTGTGCTCATAAACCTCGCGATAATCGCGCTGATATATGTCGGCGCAATACGCGTTGATTCCGGCGCCATCTCGCGCGGCGCGGTCGTTGCGCTCTATAACTATATGTCCCAAATCCTCGTTGAGCTGATAAAGCTCGCGAATCTTATAATCAGCGTCACAAAGGCGATAGCCTGCGGCAACCGTATTCAGTCGGTGCTCGATATCGAGCCCGGCACTATCCCCGGCACTGTCACTGACGGCAACGAAAACAGCGAATATTCGGTCGAGTTTGACAAGGCGTGCCTGTCATATAACGGCAGCGAAGAATCGCTGCACAATATCGATCTCAAAATTAAGCGCGGCAGCTCGATAGGCGTTATCGGCTCGACCGGCTCGGGCAAAACTTCGCTCGTCAATCTTATTCCGCGATTCTACGATGTCACCGGCGGGTGCGTGCTCGTTGACGGCGTTGACGTGCGCGACTACGACACAAAGGCTCTGCGCTCGAAAATAGGCGTTGTCTCGCAGAAAAAAGCCCTGTTCGCCGGCACTGTCAGGGACAATATCCGCTTCGGCAAGCAGGATGCCACGGATGAAGAAATCTGGCAGGCTCTTGAAACAGCGCAGGCAAAGCAGATGATAGAGGACAAGAGCGGACAGCTCGACTTCGTCCTCGAGCAGGAGGGCAAGAATCTCTCGGGCGGTCAGCGCCAGAGAATGACTATAGCCCGCGCACTCGTCAGAAAGCCCGAGGTGCTCATCCTCGACGATGCGGCGAGCGCGCTCGACTACGCCACCGGCGCGGCGCTGAACAAGGCACTGAGAAACACCGACTTCGCCCCAACCGTCATAACCGTGTCCCAGCGAGTTGCGGCGATAAGAAATGCCGATACCATAGTTGTCCTCGACGAGGGCGAGATAGTCGGCATGGGCACGAACGACGAGCTTCTGCGCTCGTGCGAAGTCTACAAAGAAATTTTCGATTCCCAGCTTGAAAAGGAGGATGCGTAACCGTGACGAACAAAACCGTTTTCAAGCGAGTTATCGCGGTCATCGGCCGCTCGAAGCTTCTGCTGTTTCTTTCGCTCATCCTCTCCGTTGCAAGCGTCATTCTCTCGCTCTATATTCCCGTCCTCGCCGGACGCGCGATAGACGGAATAAAGCTGCACGGCAATGTTGATTTTGAAGTCATAAAGAAGTGCCTTTTCGGCATTCTGATCTGCGCCATCGTCGGCGGAGTACTCCAGTGGGTGATGAACATCATCAACAACCGCATAGCCTATAACACAGTGCGCGATATACGCTCAAAGGCGTTTTCGCATATGCAGACCCTGCCCGTGGCGTTCGCCGACTCCCACCCCTACGGTGATATCGTCAGCCGCATAACGGCGGACGCGGAGCAGTTTGCCGACGGACTGATTCTCGGCTTCTCTCAGCTATTCACGGGCGTTGTCACGATAGCCGTGACGCTCGTTTTCATGCTCACTATATCGCCGCTCATCACTCTCGCGGTCGTTGTGCTGACCCCGATATCGCTGTTCACGGCGCGTTTTATAGCACGCCGCACTTATTCGATGTTCAAAAAGCAGTCCGAGACCCGCGGCGAGCAGACCGCGCTCATCAACGAGATGATACAGAATCAAAAGACCGTTCAGGCGTTTTCTTATGAAGACAGAGCGGTTGAAAGATTTGACGAGAGCAACGAAAAGCTGCGCAAATATTCGCTCAAATCCAT
>DJQG01000107.1 GCA_002438685.1 Ruminococcaceae bacterium UBA6392
GCGCACGAGAGCGGCAACTACATATTCGCGATGACCCACTATCCCCTGCTCCCGTTTTCGTCGGTCATGTATCTGCTCGGCGACGCGAAGCTGACGAACTGGCAGGAGACGGCGAATAAATTAGCAGACGCGGGAATTGACCTGATATTCACGGGTCACATGCACGCGCAGGCGGTCACGGAATACACTTCGCCCGCCGGGAACAAAATCACGGATGTTCAGACCGGCTGTTTTGTCGGCTGTCCGTGCGCCTACAGAAAGGTTACTTTCAAAGAGAACAACACCGTTGCCGACATAAAGCCGTATACTATCGAAGACTTCGACTACGACAAGGGCGGCAAAACGTCGCAGGAATATTTTCAGTGGCGTTTTGACAGGATGATAACCGATATGCTCGACGCCATGGCATATGATTTTGACAAGTTCTCGTGGCTCTTCGGCGGTCCCGAGAAGAACAAGAAGCTTCGAAAGCCGATAACCGCCGTCGGGAAGCTGCTGCAAAAGCTGACGCTCAAAAAGCTCGGCAGAATATTCTTCTTCAGAGTTGACAAGAGCATTGAAAACAGGCTCGTCAAGGATGTCGGCGTTGAGCTTGTCAGAAATGTATTTGTCGGCAACGAGCCGTATGTCAAGGGCACGCCGATGTATGAAGCGATGGCGAAGCTGCTTCGCCGGCTGCACCCGATAACGCACATAATAGAAAAGAAAGCGGGAAGCAAGAATCCGCTGCTCGCAGATATAGACACGTTCGTGCTCTCGATGATTGGAGACGAAAAGCAGAGAGACTACGACGCTGCCATCGAGATCAACAGGAGGCAATTCAAATGAGCGAATTAAAAGACGGAAAGCGCATAAAGCTCAAAGAATACATACTTTATGTGCTCGCGGTATTCTTCTACACCAACATGACGGGTATGATAAACGAATACCGCCGCGCATATCTCGTTGACATACTTCGTCTGACAACTCATCAGATGTCGTTCTTCAACGTATTCACCGGCGTTGCGGGCTTCGCGCTCTCGTTTATCAACGCGATGATACTCGATAACAAGAAAATCAAAAACGGCAACAAGTTCAAAGGACTCGGCATTGCGTCGGCTATCCCCTGCGGAATAATCACCGTTCTGATTTTCTGGACACCCGGATTCATCGAGAGCAATCCGACGGTGCTCATGGTATGGCTCTGCGCCATCGCGCTCATACAGAGCGTCTGCTTCTACTTCGGCGGAACGGTCAACATGGTCGCGGTCGTCATGACCCCCAACAGCAGAGAGCGCGAGCAGTTGCTCTCCGTCAGGGGCATATCCTCCGCCATCGGCAACTCTGCGCCGCTCGTTATCGTCCTTGTCATCGCCGCGATAACAAAGACCGTCAAGGGCTACGAGGACAATATGCTCAACTACTTCATCGCGGCTATCCTCTGCGGCGTTGTCGGCGCCGTTACAATGCTGCTCGGTATGAGCGCAGTCAGGGAGCGCATAACCTACAGCGACGAGAGAAAGAATCCCCTCGTGGGCTTCGCCGACGTTCTTAAAAATCCATATGCGCGCCGCGTGCTTTACAGTGAGTTTCTCAAGTCGTTCCGCGGAATCGCGACTTTCATGCAGCCGTTCATCGCCGCAGCTATGCTCGGCTCATCGAGCAAGACTCTGCTCTTCGCCCTGCCCATCGGCATAGGCACAATGGTCGGCATGCTCATCATCAACGCCCTGCTCAAGAAGTTCACTTCTAAAATGCTCTACATAGCTTCCGGCGTTTATTCGGTCATAATCAACATTATCGCGTTCGGCATTGGCACGCTCTATCTCACGCACGGTCAGCCGCTCTATCTCAACATAATCTTCATCGTCTGCCTGTTCGGCACGGGACTTCAGTTCGGCGCGTCAAACCTGCTGCCGAATATGTTCCAGGCGGATATCCTCGATGACCTCGAGCTCAAGACCGGCAAGCGACTCGACGCTTCTCTGCCGTTCGTTATCTCGATCGGCGGCACGCTGTCCGGACTCATCGCAAGCGGCGTTGTGCCCTATATTCTATATAACAACGCCGAGACCGGCTGGCACTCGATCATAGGATATCAGCAGGGTCTTGCAGACGGCACTGCACAGTCGCTCAAGACAAAAATACTGCTTCTGTTCTTCTACACGGTCGTTCACGGCATCATGATGCTCCTCGCGGGCGTGCCGTTCTTCACCTATAAGCTCTCAGGTGCGGAGCGCGACCGAGTCCACAACGAGGTTCTCAAAAAGCGCGGCGAGCTCAGCGAAAGCGAAGAGGTCGCAAAAAAGACTTAAAAATCAAGAAAAAAATCCCGATGCGGTAAAAGCTGCATCGGGATAAATTATATTGAAAAAGTTAAAGACCCAAACTATAATGAGTATGAAATCTTTCGGCTGCAAGGAGCGCATATGAAAAGAGTTATAGTTGTTTCAAAAACGCATCTCGATCTCGGGTTCACGGACTTCGCCGAGAACATCAGAAAAAGATATCTGGACGAGTTTATCCCCGACGCGATAGCCACAGCGGAGAGCGCGAACATCGGGCGCAAGAATTTCATCTGAACCACAGGCTCATGGCTGCTGCGCGAAGAGCTGCGCTGCGGCACGCCCGAGAACATAGAAAAGCTCATCGCCGCACTCAGGGCGGGCGACATTGCACCGCACGCATTTCCGTTCACGACCCACACCGAGCTGCTCGACCGCGACACGCTCGAATACGGGCTTTCGATAGTCGATGAGATAGACTCGATTCGCGGCAAAAATACCGTGGCGGCAAAGATGACGGATGTTCCCGGGCACACGAAAGCTCTTGTCCCCCTGCTCGCCGAAAGGGACATAAAGCTGCTGCACATCGGAGTGAACGGCGCGTCGGCAATACCGGCTTATTCTCTTCAAACGGCGCCACATTCATCTTGAAGTCGCCCCATTTGTCGCACTGCTTTTTCACGTTTAAGAATGCGCGGTACATCAGCTTTTTGACTATCGGCTTGTTCGCGTCGATGAAAGACATCTTGCGAAACGCCGTCAAAAACAAGTTGCCTTCCATCTCCCCTCTATCTCGTCAAGGCTCGTCACATCCTTGCAGACGGCATAATACGCCATGAGGGCTACGCAGTCGTATGTACCGCCGCGCCCGTTGTGGAAATTCTTCTTCCCGCCGAGATCCGTGCGCCAATCGGAGAGAAACTCGACATACTTTTTCTGCACCTCTTCCCACACGCTTTCGCGCCTGTTCTCGGGATAGTGCAGGGCTATTTTCGCCTGTATCTGCTTTTTGCACTGCTTTGAATAGAGCACATGGCAGCTTCGGTCAAATTGCAGTTCGCTGTCTTTCACTTTTTACACCTCCGTGTTGCTCTTGATGCACTCGACATATGTCAGCGGAAACGACGCTCTGAGCAGCGCATATTTTTGCACCGTCCAGCCGTTATCGCGCAGGAACGAGAGATACCCGTCGTCGGACCACTTGCTGTGCAGAGGGAATCCGACAAGCTTCATGAAAAACGCTTTCAGCTTTCCGCGCGCGTCGTTGCCCGCGTGGGTGAAGGTCGGGGCTATCAACATTCCGCCGTCTTTCAGGACATGCTTTATCTCGCTCAGTGCCTTTTCGGGCTCGGGGACTATATGCAGGGCATTAGCGACTATGACCGCGTCGAATGCGCCGTCGGGATAAGGCAGCGCGAACATATCCTGCACCGAAAAATGTATATTGGCGCAGCTGTTCCCCCGCTCCGCCTGTTCTATCATCTCGGGCGAGAGGTCGGTCGCCTCTATCATTTTTGCCAAGCCTGCGATATTCTTCGCTATCATACCCGTGCCTGTCGCGAGTTCGAGCACGGTTTTATCTTTCACGGCGGGGCGCATCAGCGCATACATCTGCTCATATGCCGCCGCGTCCTTTTTCATGAACATATCGTAGAAGCGGGCGTTGCGATCCCAAAAGTTTTTCATTTGTATCACCTCGTTTTTAGTTAGCAAGAGCTAACTTGAAGCTTTTCAGAAAGCCGCTTTTTAAAAGCAGCTCTCAATATCTGCCATTATATTAGCATGATTTTCAAAAATAATCAATAGGGTTTATGCGGTATTACCGTTCTTCGCCAAACAGCTTATACAGCTCCATTCTCTGTTCATAATTCAGTCCGTTAAGAACACGGGAAATCTTTTCGATACCTGATGAAGAAAAGTTCTCGTTCGGTACAAGAGCCTTTATTTCAGCCATTTGGTCAAGCATTCTATCCGGCATACCGTCTTTCATGCCGCCCTTGAAATAATATTTTTCAAACTTCGCCGTTTTCCCGTCTGTAAATGTCAGATTTATTCCAAAAACGGACTCTCTTATACGTCTCGCCGACAAAATGCCGATCCACCATTCCGGATCCCTTGCGTATATCTCAACCTTTTCTATATCTTGCGGTTCATACACTGCTGTGCAGTTTCCAAACGGGCTGTAAAACTTAACGGAATTTTCACAGGTCAGACTCTTGCGCCAGCAAATTCCAAGAAGCATCGGCAGCAGCATAGCGACAACAAGAATGATAACTATGACTCGCCGACCGGAAATACGGCCGCTCTTTTTCATAGGCACAGCGTAGGTCGCGCCGTTCTTTGTTTTTCCATGTCCGCCTGCCCTTGCTAAAGATATAACAATCCACAGAATTATCAGACCCAGCAAAAGAATTCCTATGTAAAAGCTCGAAATCACGGGAGAAAATGCGGTAATATCCGCATCGGCAAAGGCTATCTTTTCACGCAGGATAATCCACGGAATATTAAAAAGTAAGGCAGCTGCAATTTCCGCAAACAAAAAGATAACAAGCCCCAACCAACCGCCTTTTTCTGTTTTACCGTTTGATGATTTCATGTGCTTGCCTCCTGAAATGTTAATACAACATTCTTTGTTAATATACCCTTATCCCCGCGATATGCGGCTCTTTGCGGCACTCGTCTATATGAATTTTGAGCTCCGCGCAGTTTCTTAGCCCGCGTTTCAGGCGGCATATCTTTTTATAGCCGACGGTCGTGCCGCTGTATACGGTTATGTTCCCGGCGGTTATATGGAATTTTTCGATGCGCTGGCTCTTCGTGATATCCTCGGATATCACTATTGTCTTGACTTTCTGTGGCTTTATAGAGACGGTGAAAATATTTCCGTCGCTCTCGGTTTTCAATATTTCCGCCTTGTTTTCAAAGCGTTTTTCGATTCTATTCCGCGCTTTTACAAGGCGGCTTATGAACTTGTCGGGCAGCTCGCCGCGATTGTTCGGCGGAATGTTCACAAGGAGCATCGCGTTGCCGCCGACGGAGTTATAATAGCACTTCGTGAGGTTCGAGGCGGTGCGGGTGAAGAATATCTCAAACAGCGGACGCCAGAACCATCCGAAATATGTGACCGGGATATCCATCTCCGCGGGATACCACCAAAGCTCCTCGCCGACAAGCTGTTCGCGCTCGCCGAGCGACTTGTCTGTGTTCGACAGCTTTCTGAGCATGACCGTTGCGCCCTCTTTCTGCTGCGACTGCGCCGCAACATATGAGCCGTCCCACATGCGCCTCGGGACTACGCTGAACTCCGATTTTCTCGCCCTGCCGAACTCATTGCCTATCCAGCGGACATCGGGACCGCAGTTCGCGATTATCGCGCCGGGCTGAAGACGCCTGATAAGTTTATAATACCGCTCCCAGTCATAGCGCTGCCTGCGGCCGTTTTTGCCTTCGCCGTATGCGCCGTCGAACCAGAAGCAGAAAATATCACCGTAATTTGTGCAGAGTTCCGTGAGCTGATTGCAGAAATAGTCGTTGTATTCCTCGGTGCCGTAGGTACTCTCGTGCCTGTCCCACGGCGAGAGATATATGCCGAACTTGAGCGAATATTTTCTGCACGAATCGGCGAGCTGTTTTACGAG
>DJQG01000123.1 GCA_002438685.1 Ruminococcaceae bacterium UBA6392
TTACGCTTTTAAAATTTATCTCAAACAGGAGAAGAAACATGAAAATTGCAGTCCAGCTTTACAGCCTGCGCGACATTATCAAAGACAGCGGTGAGAATCTTCTCGCCATTCTTCCGCGCGTCAAGGAGCTCGGCTATGACGGCGTTGAGTTCGCCGGCTATTTCGGCGTTGACGCGGCGACTCTGCGCGCGGCTCTCGACGACGCCGGACTCGTTGCCGTCGGCACCCACATCGGGCTTGAAAATTATTCGCCCGAAAACTTCGACAAGACTGCGGAGTTCTGCCGCACGCTCGGCATGAAAACCATGGGCATGGGCGGCGCCGCCCACGACACGCCCGAGGATCTTCGGGCGACCTGCGCCGCGATAAAGGCGGCGGACGAGCGCGCCGAAAAAATCGGCATGAGCGTCTATTATCACAACCACTGCTCCGAGTTCGAGCCAAATTCCGAGGGCGTTATCCCGTTCGACGAGCTGAAAAAAGCCGGTCATCTCGAGATAGACACCTACTGGAGCTTTGTCGCCGGTCAGGATAACTATAAACTTATCACCGAGAACCGCGACAGGATAGTTCAGCTCCATGTCAAAGACGGGGTCGATCACACTCCCATGGCTCTGGGCGAGGGCAACTGCGATATCCCCGAGGTCGTTCGCGCGTCGAAGGATATCGGCATCGAGTGGCTGATAGTTGAAAACGATGATCCCGTGCCGAACGGTCTTGACGACGTCGGCAGGAGCATAAAATATCTTAAATCCATTATCTGATTCCGAAAGGAGCTATAAAAATGAAATTAGGTGTATTTACCTGCCTTTTGGGCAATCTTCCGCTCGAAGAGGCTCTCAAGTATTTCAAATCCAAGGGCATTGAGATGGTCGAGATAGGCTGCGGCGGTTACCCCGGCAACTCCCATGCCGACCCCGACACCCTGCTTGCCGATCCTGCGGCTCTGAGCACCTTCAAATCCACCGTCGCGGACAGCGGTCTTGAAATAAGCGCGCTCAGCTGCCACGGTAACCCTGTCCATCCGAACAAGGCTATTGCCGCCGAGTTCGACAAGACGATAAAGAACACCATCCTTCTCGCCGAGAAGCTCGGTATTCATCAGATCAACACCTTCTCCGGCTGCCCCGGCGATCAGGAGAACGCGAAGTATCCCAACTGGGTCGTCTGCCCCTGGCCGAACGACTTCTCCGAGATACTCGAGTGGCAGTGGAACGAAGTTCTCATTCCCTATTGGACTAAGACCGTCGCTTTCGCCAAGGAGCACGGTGTCGACAAGATAGCTTTTGAGCTTCATCCTGGCTTCTGCGTCTACAACACCGAGAGCATGCTCAAGATACGCAAGGCAGTCGGTCCCGAGCTCGGCGCAAACTTCGATCCGAGCCACCTCATCTGGCAGGGCATGGATCCCGTCGCCTGCATCAGAGCGCTCGGCGATGCGATATTCCACTTCCACGCCAAGGATACAAAAATCGACAAGTACAACACCGCCGTCAACGGTGTGCTTGACACCAAACCCTATGCGGACGAGATTCACCGCTCGTGGATATTCCGCTCCGTCGGTTACGGCAACGACTACGCATATTGGAAGGATATGATCTCGAACCTGCGCATGATCGGCTATGACTATGCTATCAGCATCGAGCATGAGGACTCCCTCATGAGCCAGGACGAGGGTCTTTCAAAGGCAGTCGACTTCCTCAAGGATGTCCTTATCACCCAGAACACCGGCGATATGTGGTGGGTGTGATAAAACTTTTCGCGAAACAAATTTATATCGGGAGTATACAAAACAATGGATAAGAATAAGAAGATAGGTTTTGCCGTTATAGGCTACGGCGGAATGGGCAGCTGGCACGCGTCGACCTGCGCGGACGATTTCAAAGATACGGCTGAACTCATAGGCATCTATGATATCAAGCCCGAGAGGCGCGCCGCCGCCGAGGCTGAGGGCATCCACGCTTTCTCCTCGCGCGAGGAACTGCTCGCCGACGAGAGAATCGACCTCGTCACCGTTGCAACGCCCAACGATGTACATAAAGAGATAGCCATAGCCGCCATGGCGGCGGGCAAGAATGTTATCTCCGAGAAGCCCGTGGCGCTCAGCCAGGAGGAGCTTGAGGAGATGATAGCCGCGTCCAAAAAGTACGGCAAGCTCTTCACCGTCCATCAGAACAGACGCTGGGATCCGGACTTCAAGTGCGTCCAGAAGATCCTCGCGGATAACGAACTCGGCAAGGTGTTCCGCATCGAGTCCCGCGTTCAGGGCTCGCGCGGCATTCCCGGTGACTGGCGCAACCAGAAGGCGCACGGCGGCGGCATGGTGCTCGATTGGGGCATCCATCTGCTCGATCAGGCGCTGCGCATCGGCGAGGGCAGAAAGCTCATCTCCGTCTATGCAGAGCTTACAAATGTCACCAATGAGGAATGCGACGACGGATTCAGAGTCACGCTTATCTTCGAGGGCGACCTTTCGATGTATGTCGAGGTCACCACGAGCAACTTCATCGAGCTTCCGCGCTGGTATATCCTCGGCGAGAACGGCTCCGCCGTTATAAACGACTGGGATCTCAACGGCGAGATAGTCAAGGTCTCCGATTGGGAGAACCGCGACGCAGTGCCGATCCTCGCGGGCGTCGGACTGACAAAGACCATGGCTCCGAGAACCGACGACACTATCAAGCACTATCCGCTGCCCAAGGTCGATTCGAGCTGGACTCAGTTCTATGAGAATGTTTTCGCTGCTCTCAGAGGAGAAGAAGAGCAGCTGATAACGCACGACCAGCAGCGCAGACTGCTCAAGCTTGTTGACGCCATTTTTGAAAGCGGAAACGAGAACAAGGTCGTTTTCTTCGACAAATAATATCTTATATTTCGCCGCGCAGCGAAAGCCGAAAGACTTTTACCGCACGGCGACTTTTGATTTGGCAGTAATTTTTCTTCAAACCTCGTTATATCGCATGGCGGGCTAACTTTTAGTGCAAAGTGCATAAATCACAGCTCTTAAATTTGGCTATAATAATCAAGGAGTAGAGATTTGTGAACAAAAAATGAAGATTTGCTTCCGGGGATTGACTAACGGTCATTTTTGTAGTAAAGTATCTCACGCAAAAGGAAGTGACCGGCAGTCAGTTCGGAGGTGAACACATGGCGACGGTTGAAGAAAACAAGACCGAGAAGCGGTCGAAGCTTATGGAAGCGGCTCATTCGCTCTTTACGAGCGGCAGCGCGCTCAAGCCTCCGACAATAGACGAGGTCGTCAAAATGGCGGGCGTTGCCAAAGGTACGTTTTATCTCTATTTCAAAGATAAATACGACCTTATGGATCAGCTGTTTTTGAAAAAGCTCGCCGAATGCGTCAATTCCGCGCTCTTTAAAACGCGGCAGCAGCTCGCCGGCAGGCAGGTTGAAGACGCCGAGCGCGTGAACGCCTTTCTCGATAATGTTTTTATGTATATCGATGAAAACAAAGCGTTCCTGCCCCTCGTCAGAGACCGCGTCTCATCGTGCTACCGCCTGATGCTCAAGGGCAGGGAAGCGGAACTCAAGGAAGCTTACGATAGCCTCGTAAAGCTGTTCCTGAGCCACGGCTTCACGGAATACGAGAGCGAGATGAACATATATATGTTAGTCTCGATGCTCGCGCCCGTCAGCTGCGACAGCGCGATCCAGGGCGAACCGTATAAGCTCGATGAAATAAAGAGCGGAATGCAGCGTCTTACCAACAAACTTTTAGCATAATAAGGAGGAAAGGGATATGATATCTAAAAAGTTAGCAAAGTGGATAGCTTACCATCCCAAAACTGTTCTGATAGTTTGTCTTATCCTGATAATCCCGTCGATAATCGGATATTTCCTGACGGGCGTCAACTATGACATTCTGTCATATCTGCCGGAAGACCTTGAATCCGTTCAGGGCGAGCAGATACTCGATGAAACTTTCCACAATTCGGCGAGTTCGTTTATTATAGTAAAAGACACCGAGCCTAAGGATATCCAGAAGCTCGAGGATCAGATTCGCCAGGTTGAGGGCGTCAGCAATGTTATCGGCGCCACTGATATCGCGGATGTGACGATACCGAAAGAAATTCTCCCCGAGGTTCTGACCAACGTCTTCTATTCGCAGGACGGCAGCTCGACGCTGATAATGGTTCAGTATAAGAACTCCGGCTCGTCTCAAGTGACTATGGATGCTATCGCTTCCATACGCAAGATAATGAACAAGAATATGCTCCTGAGCGGTCTTTCGGCGATAACCGTTGACACAAAAGACCTGACAAACAGCCAGGCTCCGCTCTATGTCGTAATCGCCATAGTCCTCGCGCTTATAGCGCTGTCGTTCACAATGACTTCGTGGGTGCTCCCGTTTGTGCTTCTTGCCGCACTCGGCACCGCGGTCATATACAACATGGGCACGAATATAATCTTCGGCGAGATTTCGTTCATAACGAAGAGTATCGCCGCTATCCTCCAGCTCGGCGTTACTGTCGACTACTCCGTCTTCCTTATGGACAGATTTGAGGAGGAGAAGAAGCGCCATGATACGAAGAAGGACGCCATGGCTGCGGCGATCGATTCTACCTTCCTCTCCCTTATGGGCAGCTCGCTGACCACCGTTTTCGGCTTCCTCGCGCTGTGCTTCATGAGCTTTACGCTCGGCAAGGATATGGGTCTTGTTATGGCAAAGGGCGTTATCCTCGGTGTTATCACCGTTGTTACCTTCCTGCCTGCGCTGATACTCATGCTCGACAACGTCATTGAAAAGACGAGACATAAGAGCCTCGCGCCGAAGTTCAACAAGATAAGTGACTTCGCGATAAAACACAGAAGAGTTATAGCGATAATCTTCCTCGTGCTCTTCATCCCGTCATACCTCCTGCAGAACAATGTCAAGAAGTATTACAACATGGATAAGGCGATCCCGCAGGATCTGCCGTCAATATCCGCGCTCAATACGATGAAGAAAGACTTCAACATGGCAACGACCCACTTCATCATCCTTGACGATAAGATAAGCGAAGCGAATATAAACGCGCTGACGAGCGAGCTCAACAATGTCGAGGGCGTCACAAATGTCCTCTCGCTCAACAGCTTCATCGGCACGGCAATCCCGAGCGCAATGCTCCCGGATTCGATAAAAGAGATATGTGTCCAGGACGGCAAACAGCTCATGATGCTCAACTCCGCTTACTCGGCTGCGACCGACGAGGAGAACGCACAGATTGAAAAGATAACCTCGATAGTCAAGAAATATGACGAGGGCGGAATACTGACGGGCGAAGGAGTTCTGACTAAGGATCTGATAACCGTCGCCGAAAAGGACTTCGTCGTCACCGGAGCTATCTCGATGCTCGCGATATTCATTCTTGTCGCGATAGTCTTCAAGTCCCTGTCGATACCGCTGATACTCGTCGCGTCGATAGAGCTTGCAATCTGGGTCAACATCAGCATCTCGACCCTGACCGGTACTACGATATGCTTCATCGCGCCGACTATCATCAGCTGCGTGCAGCTGGGTGCAACGGTCGATTACGCAATACTCATGACAACGAGATTCAGAGAAGAACTCCAGAAGTGCGGCGATAAGCTCAAGGCTATCAAGATAGCCGCGAAGGAGTCGAGCCGCTCGATATTCCAGAGCGCACTCGTGTTCTTCAGCGCAACGTTCGGCGTCTACTGCATCTGCGATATCGATATAGTCAAGGGCGTCTGCCTCATGCTTGCAAGAGGTTCCGTTATCAGCGCACTCGTTATCATGGTTATGCTCCCCGGCATCCTCACTATCTGCGAAGGCGCTATCAATAAAACATCCATCGGCTGGCGTACTCCTTATGTCAAAAAGGAGCGCAAGAGCCGCAAGGCAAAGGCTTGAACAAGGAGGGCAATAAAATGAAGAAAAACTTTATTCTCAAATCGGCGCTCTGCCTCACTCTCGCGGCGAGCATACTCACCATGGGCGCCTGCAAGAGCACTGGCGACAACAGCGACACCACCGCGGCGTCCGGCGACGAGCAGGCTGCACCCGTATATTACACCGATGTGCCTGGCTCCGTGAAGAAGAGCGAGACCGTGTATGTCAACATGGACAACAGCGGCGATGTCAAGGATATCACCGTCACCGACTGGCTCCACACCGACAAGGGTCATGTCAAGGTCAGCGACACAAGCTCGCTGAAAAATATCACCAATGTCAAGAGCAACATCAAGCCCGTCAGCGAAAACGGCGGCATCACCTGGCATATGGACACGACCGACCTCTATTACAGCGGCAAGAGCAACAAAGAACTGCCTATAAAAATCAACATCAAATATTTCCTCGACGGCAAAGAGATGTCCGCCAAGAAGATTTCCGGCAAGAGCGGCAAGGTCGAGATAAAGATCTCCGTTGAAAACAATCTCTACAAGACCGAGAAGATAAACGGCAAGCAGGTCAAGATTTACAATCCCATCGCGGTTGTCGGCGGCATGATTCTTCCCGAGGGTCAGTTCCAGAACATGACTCTCACAAACGGCAAGCTTGTCGGCGACGGCACAAAGGAAATAGCCCTTGTCGTCAGCATGCCCGGCATGAACGAAACTCTCGGACTCGACAAGCTCAATATCGAAGACCTGAACTTCGCAACCGAGTTCACCCTCTCCGCTGATGTTGAGGACTTCTCGCTGGGCAATATGTACTTCGCGGCAGTGCCGATCTCCATGCTCGGCAGCGAGATTAAGCTGCCCGACAGCCTGAGCGATCTTCAGACCACTCTCGGTCAGCTCAAGGAGCTTGAAAAGGCTCTCAATTCCATGGATCCCAACAAGGTCATAACGAGCCTTATGACCAACAAGACAAAGATAAACGAGCTTGTCAATACGATGAACGAGGCAGTTGAGCTCTATCAGAACAACCGCGTCCTCTTCGAAATTCTGCCCAAGTATATGACCGAAGAGAACATCGCGAAGTTCAAGAAGCTCTTCAACAGCCTTGACCCCAACGAACTCAAGGAAGTCATAACCCTGCTCAACAATCCCGTGCTCCAGAAGTTCTTCAAGAACCTGCCCGAGATAGCGGAGAACATGAACGATGTCCTGCCTCTTATTCAGGAGTTCTCAAAGGATATGTCAGACCCAGAGGTTCAGAAGGCAATAAACAACCTGCCCAAGACCCTCGAGCAGCTCTCCGAGATACAGAAGACCATTGACGACAATCAGGAGCTCATAGACGGACTTGCCAAGCTCATGAGCAAGGAGAATGTTCAGAAGCTCAATGACCTTATCGACAGCATCGATTCCGGTGACTATGCAGGCAAGCTCCAGAAGTACGGCGTGCTCGCCGAGGATGCCGACGATCTTATCGCGAAGCTCCAGTCGATGATTTCTTACGGTTCATCGTATGATATCTACACCGAGAAGACTGCGGGCACCGAGTCGAACGTCATGTTCATCTATCAGACCACGCCCATCGCTTCGAGCAGCAGCACTTCGACCGCTACGACCGACACCACCGAGTCGCTCCCGTGGTACAAGAAGATATTCAAGAAATAAAATTTAACAATAAAAGACTGCGGACAGTGAATTGCTGTTCGCAGTCTTTTGCTTTTGGACAAAACCCTAAAAGTGTCCAAAAATGCGACACTTTCCGAAAGGTGAGATTTTTTGGCACAAAACCGAGTTTTTGACCGTATGAAAAAATGATAAAGGCGGTTATAATATAGCCAAAGACCGACGGACGCGGCAGTCCCTCTTTTCCATCTTTTCCCTTATTCCTTACAAATTCTGCCAAGTCTGTCGGCCTTATTGATTAGACGACCACTCAATACTATCCTCCAAAATAGTTATTGCCTTTCCAAATGACGGCGGGAGCGCACCGGATATCCGATGCGCTCCCGTTCGTTTTTTATCTTATTTGCTGTTCTTCTTTTCAAGAGCCTCGCGCAGAGCCTCCGCGAACTGGTCGGGACATGAGGTCTGCTTGAAGCCGCAGCGGATGCCTTCGAACCTGTCGATGATTTCCTCCGCGTCCATTCCCTCAACTATCGAGGATATTCCCGCGAGGTTGCCATTGCAGCCGCCCGTGAAATGGACGTTGTGAACGGTGTTGTCGTCGTCAATGTCAAAGTCGATGCGCCTTGAGCAGGTGCCGTGAGTGGTATATGAATATGTCATGTTCATTCCTCCGTTTTCGTCATACTTCCTCTATTCTAAACCAAAACGGAGCTTTTTTCAAGATGCGCCGCGGCAAATACATATATTACATCAGGATATACATCAGCGCGAATATCGTCAGCATATCCGCCCCGTCTGCCGAGAGAATTATTATCAGCGCGATTATCAGCAGCCTGTCGTCGTCAACCGGCGGAGCGGGCGGTCTTTGCGGCTTCGGCTTTTCGGGCGGCTTCGGCGGTCGCTCAGGCGGCTTTGGAGGCGGCTCGGGACGGCTTGGCGGCGGATTGGGATGATTGCACTGCCTCTGCTCGCCGCCCTTTATCGCCGCGCGCCTTTGCATCTCTCTGGCGCTCGCTATCGCTCTTTCGCGCATTCTCGCGAGCTCGTTTTCCGTATATGCGGGCATACCTATTTCCTCCCGAGATCCTCTATCATCGGCAAAAGGTCAATGAGCTTTATCAGCTGCATCGCGTCGTCCGCCTTGCGGCGGCGCGGCTCGCTGAGCAGGGGACGCAGAGCAGCAATGAGGTCGCAGCGGCTGTCATGGCGGTTCATCGCGCTCATTATCTGCGCTATCTTTGCCATCGTCGCCGGATCCATGGAAAAGCCCCGGTCGCTGTCGTTCTGACTTTGCTCCTGCTCCGATGAGCCGAGCAGACTGCGTGCCGCGTCGCCGAGAGCCTTCATGTCCTCGTCGCTTAAAGAGGAGAGTATGTCGCCGATGTTGTCCATAGCTTACCCCTTGTTATCCACTCCGAATTTCTTCATCAGCCGCTGTGCTTCGGGGCTCTGAAGCAGCTTTTCGAGAGTCGATTTGTCGCTGAGAACTTCGTTCAATTTCTGCCGCTTCTCGTCGCTGAGCTGCTTTGACACCGCATTTATCGCCTTTTCGGGGTCTGCGGCGTCCTTGCCGCCGAACGATGCGGCGAGCTTCATCAGCTGTTCGGGCGTCATGTTTCCGGGGCTGTTAATATTGCTCATTGCAAAACCACCTTTTTTCATATATAATAAACTTATGCACGCGCTCCCCACATAGAACCTGTCGGGCGCGCAGGCATTATACGGGTCTATGACCTGAAAACGGGGCGAAATAATGCGAATACTTGTTCTTTCCGATTCCCACGGTATGCCCTCGCGCATACTCGACGCGGTCGAAGCGCATCCGGAAGCAGAGGCGCTGATTTTTCTCGGCGACGGCGAGCGGGATCTCGACACTGTCGAAAGCTATTATCACAGCCTGCCGAATGTAATAAAGGTCGCGGGCAACTGCGATTTTTCTTCTGAGCTGCCGCTTCTGCGCGTGGTGACTCTCGGCGGGAAAAAGATATACTGCACCCACGGTCACGCCGAGCATGTAAAATACGGCACTGACGAGCTCCTTCTCTGCGCAAGGCAGGAGGGCGCCGACATAGTATTATACGGTCATACCCACACGGGTGTTACTTGCTATGACGACGGGCTATATATCATGAATCCCGGCAGCATACGCGACGGGCACTACGGCATGATCGATATCGTGCCCGGCGGAATAATGCTCAACGAAGCTAAACTCTGAGGTGAAAAATGTCTGCTCCGCTTTTTGACGCCGTGACGGCGCACGCAAAAAAGCAAAAGGTCAGTATGCATATGCCCGCGCACAAAGGCAATTTTCCCGCGCTCGGCGGCATACAGAGCTTTGACATAACGGAGATACCGGACACCGGAAGCCTCTTTGACGGCGAGGGCGCAACGGCTCTCGCAGAGGCGCAGGCGCAAAAGCTGTTCAGCTCGGCAGCGACGTTTATGAGCGCCGGCGGCTGCACGCTCTGCATCCAGGCGATGTTCAGAGCCGCCGCACCGCACGGCGGAAAAGTTGTATGCGGGCGCGTTGTCCACCGCAGTGCGGTCAACGCAATGTCCCTGCTCGGTATCGAGCCCGTGTGGGTTCTGCCGGACTCGAGCGCAGGCGAGCTGTTTTCCGGGCGCATAACAGCAGAGGGTGTGCGCCGCGCACTCGAAAAAACGCCGGGGACGAAGGCTGTATATATCACTTCGCCCGATTATTTCGGCGTTATCAGCGATGTCAAAGCCATAGCGGACACTGCACGCGAATTTGGAGTGCCGTTGCTCGTGGACTGCGCCCACGGAGCGCATCTGAAATTCTTGGAAAAAGATATCTCGCCGCTTAACCTCGGAGCGACAATGAGCGCCGAGAGCGCGCATAAGACCCTGCCCGTCCTGACAGGCGGCGCATGGCTACAAATCGGCGACGAAAGCTTTGTGCCGGAGATTCGCCGCGCCATGACGCTTTTCGGCTCGACAAGCCCGTCTTATCCGATAATGATATCATTGGATCTCGCGCGCGACTGGCTCGAAAGCAACGCGGGCGATTTTATCCGTCTGAGCCGCCGAGTGAAAAAAACAAAGGAGCTCTGCCGTTCTCTCGGGCTTATCCTGCCCGAGGGCGAGTGCGACCCGACGCGCATAGCCTTTGATGTTCAAAATTTCGGCTTCGACGGCGCGGATGTCGGCGAGCTTCTGCGTGCGCACGGCATTGAGCCCGAATATGCGGGACTCGGGAAGATAATTCTTATCCCGTCCGTCATGAATACCGAAGAGGATTTTGATAGACTTGACGCGGCTCTTGTTGATATATTTTCAAAAGCCGTGCCGTGCGGCAAAACTCCGATCGGAGTCAACGCATTTTTGCCGCGCATCAGCATGACGCCGCGCGAAGCTCTGTTTGCGGAGTGTGAATATATAAATATTGACTCCGCACTTGGGCGGACGGCGGCGGAGGCATATTGCCCGTGCCCGCCCGCGATCCCAGCGGCAATGCCGGGAGAGATACTCGGAGAGCGGGAGATAGAGGAACTTCGCAGATACGGTATTTTCAATATAAAAGTTGTAAAATAACCGAAGATGTTTTATAATATTATTGAGTAAGATATGAAAGGAGCTCTTCCGATGAAACTCATCATCGCGATAATCAGCAACGACGACTCATATGACGTTTTGAGCGAGCTTACAAAGGTCGGTTTTGACGCTACGAAGCTGTCGACAACGGGCGGATTTCTGAGCGCGGGCAATGTCACCCTGCTCATAGGCGTTGAGGACAGCCGCGTTGACGATGTTATGGAGATACTCAGGGAAAACAGCTCCAGACGCACTCAGCTCATGACCGCAGCGCCCGCTTATAATGCGGAGAGCTTCGTGACTCTGCCCGTTCAGGTCGCGGTCGGCGGCGCTACCGTGTTCGTTGTGAATATGGATAAATTCTATAAGCTGTAATGTCGGAGAACATATGGGATTCGAGTCTTTGCAAATATCAGAGCCGCTGAAAAAGGCTCTGAGTTCCTCTGTGAACTCAGGGCGTTTTCCCCATGCCGCGATTCTCGAGGATGAGGACAGCGAACGCCTGATGGATACTGCGAAGACCCTCGCTGCCGCGCTCGTGTGCTCGGGGGATGATAAGCCCTGCGGCAGGTGCATAAACTGCCTCAAGGCGCGCTCGGATTCGCATCCCGATATAAAAATTTTCGAGCCCGACCCGAAAACGAATAATTTCAAGGTCGAGACCGTCCGCGAGATACGCTCGGATGCCTATATAGTCGCAAACGAGGCGGACAGAAAAGTTTATATCTTAAAAGACGCGCAGAATATGCTCGTCCCCGCACAGAACGCGCTGCTCAAAGTTCTCGAAGAGCCGCCGGAGGGCGTGTGCTTTCTGCTGCTGACGGATGACAAGAATGTGTTTTTGCAGACCGTTTTGTCCCGCTGCGCAGTCTTTTCTCAGGGCGGCGGCAGGCGCGTGGACAGCGGCGTTTTCGAAGCGGCGCGGGCTGTTGCGGCGGCTGTGCCGGAGGCTAATGAATATCCTCTGCTCGCGGCAACTGCGGCGTTTGAAAAGGATAAAACGCTCTTCAGAGCGGTCTTGCAGGTTCTGCCCGAATTTTTCCGCGCGGCGGTGCTGATAAAATCCGGAGTCGAAGCGCCCGAAGAATATAAAACCGAGGCGCAGAAGCTCGCGGGGAATGTTACGACCGCGAATCTCATGCGCATGATAACCTGCGCCGACGATTTGGCGGCTTCGTTTGAAAGAAATGAAAATTACACTCTGCTTATTACCCGTATGTGCGCCGAGCTGCGCCGGGCGTCCGGCAGATGAAAGGATGAAATAAATGGCCCAGGTCATAGGAGTCAGATTCAGAGAGGTCGGAAAAGTCTATTATTTCGACCCTCTCGATAATAAATTCGAAAAGGGCGACCATGTTATCGTCGAGACTGTCCGCGGAATGGAGTGCGGCGAAGTTGCGCTCGAAAACAGCGAGGTCAGCGACGAGGAGATAGTCAAGCCACTCAAGTCCGTTGTGCGCCGCGCGACGGAAGCGGATCTTAAAATAGTCGAGGAGAACCGCAAAAAAGAGCAGGAAGCTTTTGACATCTGCCTGCAGAAAATAGCCGACCACGGGCTCGACATGATGAAGCTCGTCAATGTCGAATACGCTTTCGACGGCAAGAAGATACTTTTCTATTACACCTCCGATGTCAGAGTCGATTTCCGCGAGCTCGTAAAAGATCTTGCCCGCGTGTTCCGCACGAGGATAGAGCTTCGTCAGATAGGCGTGCGCGACGGGTCGAAGATGCTCGGTGGTCTCGGCATGTGCGGCAGACCGTTCTGCTGCAGCACGTTTATCGGCGATTTCCAGCCCGTGTCGATAAAGATGGCAAAGGAGCAGGGACTCTCGCTCAACCCCGTCAAGATAAGCGGTACCTGCGGCAGACTCATGTGCTGCCTCAAATATGAGCAGGATAACTACGAGTATCTGCTCAAGATAACCCCGAAGCAGGGCGCGCTCGTCGATACTCCCGAGGGCAGGGGAACCGTAGTTGAAGTCAATCTTCTCTCCGGTCAGCTCAAGGTCAGACTCGACCGCTGCCCCGATGCCGCGCCGCATTCGTTCAATCGCCGCGAGGTGAAGACGATAAAGGACGGCAAAATAAAGGTCGACCGCTCCGAGCTTGAGGCTCTCAAGGGAATAGAATAAACGAGGACATAA
>DJQG01000131.1 GCA_002438685.1 Ruminococcaceae bacterium UBA6392
TGCCCGCGCCGTACTTTTCGTTCAAAAATCCGACGGTATCGGCGACGAACTTTTTGCGGCGCTCGAAGTTATTCTTATCGTGGTCGCGGATTATCATATGCGCGCTCGCCTCGGTCTCGTTGCCGGCGATATGCGCCACATGGTAGAAGCCCTCGCGTCCCTCGGTATGCGCCGGGGTCTCCCACGCAGGGAGCATATTGACAAACTCCGCGAGATACAGCGCGGCATTTTTCATCTTGTTCTTGGCGGTTCCGGGGTGGGTATTGACTCCGTGAACCTTGATATCAGCCGCTGCGGCGTTGAAGTTTTCACACTCGATGCCGCCGACCTCGCCGCCGTCGACAGTATAGGCAAAATCGGCGTTGAAGCGCTCAAAATCGAAGTGATCCGCGCCGCTGCCTATCTCCTCATCGGGGGTGAAGCAGATGCTCAGCGCACCGTGGCGGATATTTTTATTTGCGTTGATTTCGGCGCACAGGGCGACTATCTCGGCAACACCCGCTTTATCGTCCGCGCCGAGCAGGGTTGTGTGATCGGTAACTATAAGCTCGCGCCCGATATATTCATCGCCGACCATCGGGGCGTTCGTGCCGTCAAATTTAATTATCTGCGGCTTGACATTCGCGCCGCTGACATCGGGCGAAGTGTCCATATGCGAGACGAGCCCTATCTTCGGGCAATTCTCGCAGCCCTCGGAAGCCGGGATATGCCCATAAACATAGCCCATTTCGTCGCGCATTGCGTCGGCGACTCCCGCGCCGCGAAGCTCCTCGACGAGGTAATCGGCAAGGACGAGCTGAGTCGCGGTCGAGGGCACGGTATCGCTCGACTCGTTGGAAGTGGTTTCAAAGGTCACATATTTCAGAAATCTTTCGGTAACGGTCATTTTTATCATCTCCGTTTTTTGTCGGTTCAATGATAGCACAATCGGTGAAATTTGGCAACAGAGCGGTGAGATTTGGAGGAATGTTGATGTGTTTTGGGGCATGAAAATCCAATTGTAAAGCCGAATACATAAAAAGCGAAAACTGCCCGTGCCACTTGCGTGACACGGGCAGCGTTCAATTATGCTTTGAGCTTTGGATTATGACTTAACCCTCAACATAAGCATACTGGAAGTACCAGTAGCCATAGGGGCTGTGCCATGTTCCCTTGAGGGTCGAGCTCTGCAGCCAGAAGTCGTTGTAATATGCAACGGGGATGCAGGCGTAATCCTCGGACATGATCTTCTCAGCCTCGTGGAGAGCCTCAAAGTGGACCTTGGCATCGGCAACCTTGGACTTATCCATAGCGGCGTCGAATGCCTTGCTGTTATAATTGCCGTCGTTGTTGCCGTTGGTCGAATAGAACAGCTCGATCATGTTGGAAGCGTCGTTGTAGTCCATGACCCAACCGTTACGGGACATCTCATAGTTGCCCTCACGGCGCTGAGCAGTGAAAGAGGACCAATCGACGGTATCAATATTCATGGTGATACCAAGCTCCTTCTTGTAGACCTGCTGAAGATACTCAGCAACAGCCTTGTGGTAGCCGGAATCATTGGTTGAATAAGTGATGGTCGGGAAGCCCTTACCGTCGGGATAGCCTGCCTCTGCGAGAGCCTTCTTAGCCTCGGCGAGGTTAGCCTGATAATCCTTGCTGATATAGGTGCTGCCGCCGTTTGCTGCGATGGAGTTCTCAAGGAACTTGCCGGCTCCGTCGCTGTCATCTATGCTGGTTCCGACATAGTTGTAAGCCGGGCTGTAGGTACCCTGCATGATGGTGTTGGCGACATACTCACGGTCAATAGCAAGGCTGAGAGCCTTACGGACATTGACATCGTTGAAGGGAGCCTTATCAAGATTCATGCTGAGATAATAGGTACCGAGGATTGGATCGACATAGAAGTCGCCGCCGTCGGTGGACTTCTTGAGACTCGGGATCTCTTCAGTGGGAACATCCTTTATAAGGAGAGCCTCACCGCCCTTGTAAGCGGCATAGGAAGCGGCAGAATCCTCGAGAAGGAGGAAAGTAAGCTGCTCGGTAACGATCTTGCTGCTGTCCCAGCCACCCTTGTAGTTGGGGTTCTTCTTGCAGACGATGCGCTCGCTGGGAGTCCACTCGGTGATCATGTAGGGACCGTTGCAGACATAGGTCTCGGGCTTGGTTGCCCAAGCGTCGCCGTTCTTCTCAACGGTAGCCTTCTGAACGGGGCTCATGGTGCCGAAAGCAACGATCTTATCGAAATAAGAGCAGGGATAAGCAAGCTTGATGGTAAGGGTCTTGCCATCCTCGCTCGCCTTGACATTGAGCTTGTCAACATCGGGAGTTGTGGTCGGCTTGCCGTCCTTATCGGGATTGCCGATAGCATCCTGATAGCCTTCGATCATGCCGACAACAGTCTCGCCATAGGGAGCGGCGATCTTGGTATCAGCAATTCTCTTCATGGTGTACTCAAAGTCCTTGGCGTTGAGCTCGGTGCCGTCGGACCACTTCAGGCCGTCACGCATGGTGAAGGTCCAAGTAAGACCGTCAGGGCTGACGGTGTAGGACTCAGCCTGGCCGGGCTGAACCTTGTTGTCCTGGTCGATGATAAGCAGTGTCTCAAACAGAGTGATGAGCATGTTGCCGCCATCGACTGCACTGTTGAGTGCCGGATCGAGAGTTTCAGGGTTGGGACCGATCTGAACAGTGATTCCCTTCTCTGACTTCTTGCAGGAGCCCAGAACTGCGACAGCAGAAAGTGCGAGCACCAGAACAAGGAACAGAGATACGATTCTCTTGATCTTCATTGATACATCTCCTCTACAAATTTTTGCGGCTTTGCCGCTTTATATCCATTGCGCTCTTTGGCGCAACAAACACCGTTATTTTCAATCCGCGACCTTGTCGAGATGATGGCACGCGGCGAAATGACCGGGGCTGACCTCTTTGAGCTGCGGGCACTCGTTGGCGCACTGCTCGTCCGCATAGGGACAGCGGGTGCGGAAGCGGCAGCCGCTCGGAGGATTCAGCGGGCTCGGGACATCGCCCTCGAGCGGAATGCGCTTTGCGGCGCGCGCCGTCTTGGGATCCGCCTCGGGGATAGCCGAGATAAGGCTTCTGGTATAGGGATGGACGCTGTGCGCAATCAGCTCGAAGCTGTCCGCAAGCTCCACGAGTTTGCCGAGATACATAACACCGATGCGGTTCGAGATATGGCGAACGACGCTCAGGTCATGGGCAATAAACAGATAGGTCAGTCCGAGCTCCTTCTGAAGATCCTCGAACATATTGACGACCTGCGCCTGAATGGAGACGTCGAGCGCGGAGACCGGCTCATCGCAGACGATGAACTCGGGATCGACCGCAAGCGCTCTCGCGATGCCGACTCGCTGGCGCTGACCGCCGGAGAACTCATGCGGATAGCGGTTTGCGTGCTCGCTGTTGAGTCCGACGCGCTCAAGAAGGGAGATTATCTTCTCTCTTCTCTCCGCCTTGTTGGCGGCGAGATGGTGGATATCGATAGGCTCACCGACGATATCGCCTATCGTCATGCGCGGGTCAAGGCTCGCATAAGGATCCTGAAAGACCATCTGCATTTTGCGCCTGTAGGGCAGCATATTGACAGCGACCTTGTTCTCCTTATCGAAAATTACTTTTCCGTCATAGATTATCTTGCCGTCCGTGGGCTCATAGAGTCTGAGCAGAGTACGGCCGACGGTAGTTTTGCCGCAGCCGGACTCGCCGACGAGACCGAGCGTCTCTCCCCTGTTGATAAAGAACGAGACATCGTCGACTGCCTGGACGAATTTTTTGTGCTTTCCTCTGCCGCCTGCCGGGAAATACTGCTGCAGGTGCTGCACTTCAACGAGCTTTTCATTCTCACTCACAGCTTATCTCCCCCTTTTCAAATTCTTCTTTCTGAAGCAGCCAGCAGTGGCTGTAGTGCGTATCGCTAAGCTCCGTCTTGGGCGGCATCTCGCGCAGGCATATCTTCATGCAGTTTGCGCAGCGCGGCGCGAACGGGCAGCCTGCGGGAGGATTCAGCAGATCGACCGGCTGGCCCTCGATGGGCACAAGGCGCTCTATCTTTTGCGCGCTGAGCTTGGGAATTGAATTGATGAGTCCCTTGGTGTATTCATGCTTAGGCTCATAGAATATCTCGTCCGCCGTGCCGTATTCAACGATGTGACCGGCATACATGACGGCGATTCTCTCGCACATGCTGGCGACGACGCCGAGGTCATGGGTTATCATTATGATGCTCATGCCGAGCTTCTGTCTGAGCTCCTGCATAAGCTCGAGTATCTGAGCCTGAATGGTAACATCGAGAGCCGTCGTAGGCTCGTCGGCTATGAGCAATTTGGGCTCGCACGCGAGGGCTATTGCTATCATGACTCGCTGGCGCATACCGCCGGAGAGCTCGTGGGGATACTGCTTGAGGCGCTTTGTAGGCTCGTTGATGCCGACAAGCTCGAGCAGCTCCTTCGCGCGGTCATATGCCTCTTTTTTGCTCTTGCCCGTATGCAGGCGGATAACCTCGGTTATCTGGTTGCCGATAGTATAGACGGGGTTGAGGCTCGTCATGGGATCCTGAAAGATTATCGAGACCTCGTTGCCCCTGATTTTGCGCATTTCTTTTTCGCTCATCTTTTCGATCTGATGACCGTTGAAATATATCGTACCGCCGATGAGCTTGCCGGGATAGGCGGTAAGACCCATTATCGAATAAGCCGTGACGGACTTGCCCGAGCCGGACTCGCCGACTATGCCGAGCACCTCGCCCTCGTCCATGGAGAAGGACACGCCGTTAAGCGCCTTGACCTCGCCCGCGGGGGTGAAGAACGAGAGTTTTTCGTCTTTTATTTCCAGAAGTTTTTCGCTCAAAATTCTCGCCCTCCTTGTCAGTTTTTCAGCTTCGGATCAAACGCATCGCGCAGTCCGTCGCCGAAGAGGTTGAATGCGAGAATGATGACGCTGATAAGTATTGCCGGCAAAAACAGCAGATGCGGATAAGTGTTCATGCCCTTGACCGCATCGGTCGCGAGGGAGCCGAGCGACGGCATGGGAGCCGCAACGCCGAGTCCGAGGAAGCTCAGATAGCTCTCGGTGAATATAGCCGAGGGAATCTGAAGAGTTGTGGTAACGATAAGGGTGCCGATGCAGTTTGTGAGCAGGTGCTTTCTGATTATGCGCGAGCTGCTTGCGCCGAGAGCACGCGCCGCCGTGACATATTCGGACTCCTTGAGCACAAGTATCTGCGAACGCGTGATACGCGCCATGCCGACCCAATAGAGCAGAACGAACACGAGGAATATCGCGATAAGGTTCGGTCCGACCGTGTTCATCCAGCCGAAGCCGGGCTGTTCGGCGAGATCCTCAAGCCTCGGTTTCAAGGCGAGCGAGAGCACTATTATCAAAAGAACATCGGGTATTGTATAGAGAATATCGGTGATTCTCATCATTATTATATCGACCCAGCCGCCGGCAAATCCGGCGACAGCGCCGAAAATCGAGCCGACTATCAAGACGAGCGCCGCGCAGATAAGACCGACTGTAAGACTGATTCGCGTGCCCATCATAAGGCGGACTGCGAAGTCTCTGCCGAGCTTATCGGTGCCGCAGATATGCGGGAAAATCTTTTCGCCCGCGTCGATTTGCGCCTGCTCTGTCTGGCTGTACTCAAAGGGCTTGAGATTCTCGCTGTACTTAATCTGCTGCTCGTAGCTATACGGCCAGAAAGCGGGCATGACATAAGCGAAAACCATTATTATAAGGATGAAAATGAGACTGACCATCGCGATCTTGTTCTTGCGCAGGCGGCGCATACCGTCCGCCCAGAAGTTGACGCTGTCGCGCATGACGACGAGGCTCTCTTTTTCATCGTTTGTTGCCGGGATAAAATCATCTGCATTCAGGTGCAGACTCGGAAATTTNNTTTCTTCATCGTTTCTCTCCTGCCGCTCCCTTACTTGAGTTTAATACGGGGATCTATGATCTTATAGAGGATATCAACTATAACATTCGCCGCAATTATAAGAGTGGCAAGAACGATTGTTGTTCCCATTATCAGAGTATAGTCGTGAGTATTTATCGCCGAGACGAAATCGCGGCCGAGACCGGGAATAGTGAATATCTTCTCCACGACGAACGAACCGGTCATAAGGCTCGCGAGCATAGGGCCGACATAAGTTACGACCGGCAGGATAGCGTTGCGCAGGGCGTGCTTGAAAAGAACCTTGAAGTTCGACAGACCCTTTGCCCTCGCGGTGCGGATATAATCCTGACCCATGACATCGAGCAGGCTCGAACGCATAAGGCGGGTTATATAAGCCGTCGGATAAATCGACAGAGCCGTGACGGGCATTATATAAGATGCCAACGAGTTTAGTCCTATTGTCGGTAATATGTTCAGCTTGCTTCCGAATGTATACAACAGAATAACACTGCTTATGAAGCTCGGTATGGCTATGCCGCAGGTGGCGAGCACGATAATAAGATTATCGGCGAACTTGCCCCTGTTATAAGCCGAGAGACATCCGAGCGGAACTCCCACGAGCAGCGACACGAGAACTGCGACACCCGCAAGGCGCGCCGAAATCGGGAATTTCGAGAAAATTATGTCGCTGACATCTCGTCCTCGTTGTCTGAGGCTCGGTCCCATGTCTCCCTTGAGGAAATCGGACATATAAGTGATATAGCGCTCCCAGAGCGGCTTGTCCAATCCGTATTTTGCGGCAAGTGCTTCCTGAGCCGCCTTGCTCATAGACTTCTCCGCCGTGAACGGACCGCCCGGTACCAGATTCATCAGAAGAAAAGTCAGTGTTGCAACAATGAATATGCACAGCAGACCCATTGCAACACGCTTGATGATATACTTCGCCAAGTATGCCAACTCCCTGTCGTCAAAGTATCGGGGCGAAAATTATGCGCCGCCCCGTAGAAAAAGCACCACAAACAACTAAAAGTGTTGAATTACAACTATTTATGACTGCTTAATATAGGACATATTAACATAATACAGCCGAAAATGCAAGCTTATACAGATTGAATTTATTGTCAAATACCCCGGAATGCCGTCAAAATTTTCGGCGGCTTTATATGTCGGTGTCCGCGATATTCGTTTTTTGTGCGCACGCGGCGCAAAGATTCCCGAAAGCGCGCTGTTAAGCCGTTTTGTAAAATTTATTTGCTTTGCTTCAGCAGTGTATCGAAGTATCAGGCTACTGCTTTGCCGCATTAGCCTGAGATTGATTTTGCCATATAAATTTCAGATGTGATATTTAAGCACAGCAAAGAAGCACGGCAACATATGCATATTATAACAAACGGAGCGCAGTAAAAAAACTGTGCTCCGCGAAAAATTATTTATTATTTTGTTACCTTATCCTTATCTGTATGGAAGAACGCGATATTGACCGTGAACTCCCTATCAGCCTCGCTGTATGACCAATCGAACTCGCCGTTATATTTTCCCGCCATCGCCTTGATGCTCTTTGTTCCGAGACCGTGGAAGCCGCCGGAATTTTTCGAAGTCCTAAGCGATTTGCCGACGGACTGCGGCTTGCGGTCGCTGGAATTGACGCAGGAAAGCATATCGAATTCATTGACCTTGTTTATCGAAAGCTCTATCGTTTTCTTTTCGGAAACGCTCGCCGCCTCGACCGCATTGTCGAGGATATTGCTCAGAAGCGTTATCAGATCCGGCGCATCCATAAACGAGAGGTTCGCCGTTCTTATATTGTATTCGAAGCTTATCCCGCTCGAATCGCAGATAGATTTATATTTATTGAGCAGCAGATCGAGGAACTTGTTCTTCGTGTTGCCGAACATCGAATGGTATTTGATATCGCCGTAGATATTCTCGATATATTCGCTGACAGCGGGATTGTCTGCGAGCGCTTTTATGGCGATAAGATGATTTTTCTCGTCGTGCGTTATAGTTTTGAGCATCTCGTTCTGCTGGTCAAGCAGGGCGTAATAAGTCTGGTCGGTGCGCAGTCGCTCAGCCTCGCGCTGGGTCTTATAGAGCTCGTCCATCTTGCGCGAAGTGCGCCCGTAAAAGACGAAAGTCAGAAACGTCGACGCGATTATCGCGATTGACGCGGCGGAAATTATAACGCTGATGTTCTTCGACAAGTTATAACGCACGGAAATTATCCAGAAAGTATAGAGGATAACTATCGACGCTATGGGATAAATCAACAGGAACGCGGGGATGCGCACGCCCTTCTGACCGCGCAGATACAGTCCCGCATAGACCGCCGCTTTTGTAAGCACGAAGAGGACGGACTTGCTCAAAAGCACCATGAGCAGATAGACATAGACGCTCGACTGATACGCCTTTATATCACCGCCGCCGATTATCGCGAGCAGGCTCATGACTATAAACTCCGACGCAGTGTTCGACACCGCTATGAACAGCGCGCCGAGCGTTGCGCCCTTGATATTACATTCAAAGAAGAGCTTTGCAAAGACGGAATCGATAACAAAGCAGAGCAAAATGTTGACGACCGTTGAATCAAAGAGCAAAAACGCCGCATATGCCACAGCATAGAAAACAAAACCGACTGCCGCTGCAACGATTTTCCTTCCCTTATTGGCAAACAGATCATTGAAGAACTGAAAGACAATAAAAAGCTCTATAGCATGTGAAAGTGCAGAAACCAGATTCATTCTTAGATCATCGTCCCCCGAAATAGTTGAGAAAAAAGTGACGGAACTCCGCCTGCTTTCTGTAGGCTATGGGTATTTCGTACTTGCCGCAGAGCACAACGGACGCGCGGGTGTAATCCGTCGCATAATGGACATTGACTATATAGCTCTTATGCACGCGGAAGAATGACGGCGCGGCGAGCTTTGAATCCCAGAAGTCAATGCCGTTTTCCGAGTTGTACTCCCCATGAGTCGTCACGACCCGCGTGGAGCGTCCGGCTATCTCAACAAAAACAATATCTTTTGAGAAGACGCACACGGATTTCCCGCTCTCCTTCACAAGAAAGCTTATGCGCGCCCTTTCAATGAGCTTCAGCGCTTTTTCGACTCCCGCTCTGAGCCGCTTTGCGTCGAGCGGTTTTGATATATATCTGAAAACACGCAGATCCATGGCATCGTCGATATAGTCATCATACGATGTGATAAAAAATATAATGATATTACGGTTTCTCTTCTTCAGCCTTGCAGCGAGCTCGAGCCCGTTATACGGAGTCATACCGATATCGAGAAAAGCCATATCATATATTTCCGCGCTGTCATGCAGCTGCGCGCTGTCGGATACAAGATCGAACCGCGCGTCGATATTATTCTCCGCAAGAGTAGTGCGAACCACCGATTCGATCTTTTTCACATAAGCACTGTCGTCATCACAAATTGCGATTTTCACGAATTGCCACTCCTCGTTGACAATTATACCATATGAGAAAACTCAAGTCAAATTGTTTAAATCGTTAAATCGTTGAGTCATCTTTCTGATGTATGTAGCAGTCAACAAGGCGCCAGACCATCCTCTGCTCCTCGACGGAAAGTGACGAGAGCATCTCCCCTATCTGCTCGGGAAGAGAGTCGCTTATCACGCCGGAGAAGAAATAGTCCGCGTTGCAGTCGAGAGCCTTACAGATGAGCATGAAGCTGTTGAGCTTCGGATAGCTCCTGCCGTTCTCTATATTGGATATCTGATTGTCCGAGACTCCGATAATTTCCGCCAGCTCGGACTGTTTCATTCCGAGCAGCTTTCTGCGCTGCATTATCCGCGCCCCGATAACGGCATTCTTCTTTTCATCGTTCACTTTCATCACCTATGGAAAATGTTACCATCTGCCGCTTTTAATTGGAACAAACTACCATTTACTAACACAATTATATTTGTAATACGCCGTTATTTTATGCCGTTGTTAAATAATATTAAGGATTTGTGCAGTTTTGACGCAAAAATATGCAGTATTGTTTGTTATATTGAATTTTATTGTTGACATGTTATCATATAAGCGTCCCAAAAATACCAAAGAAAGGAAATGCCGGACTTAAATGGAACCGGCAGCAGGTGGACAAAATGAAGAACATAGCAAAGAAAGCGGCTGAGTCTGTTATCACTCTCGCCAAGAAGAACGTCAAGGACGACATCAATTCAACCGGTTCGCCCTGGTCTTATCAGCCCCGTATGCCCAAGAGCGCGGAGATCTATAAGAACAAATGATTTATGATCTGTCAGTTCGCCTGACTTCTCGTCTCGGGAAGCGCGGGTATCTGCCGGACAGCGAGGAAGAGATCGTAGCTTACGGTCTCTTTTCGCTGTTATCGAAGCTGATGTACGCGGTCATCTGCCTGATATTAGGGCTGATTTTCGGAATCGCCCTCGAAAGCATGGCTTTCTACGCCGTGTTCCTGTTCATCAAGAAATACGGCGGCGGGTTCCATGCCTCGACCGAGGGCAGATGTATGATAATATCGACTATAGAAATACTTTTGTCGATATGCTTCGTTTTCTTCGCCCTGCGCGAGTCCGTGGTTTTAAAATCCGGTGCGCTCGCATCGGCAGTGGCATACATTATAATATGTATCCTCTCCCCCGCGGCGGCGAAAGAAAAGCCGCTCGACGGCGCGGAGAAAATCCGCTACCGCGAACGGTCTATAATCCGCGTCACGCTGACATTCGCAGTCATGACGGCAGTGCTCATCTTCGGTTATTCGAAGATATGCGCTCCGCTTTGCGCCGCGCTCCTGCTTGAGGGTGTCATGCTGACGGCAGGCAGGATATCGCTGAGAAGATACAGCCGCGAAACGGCAGAAGAGTAACCGCAAAAGCCATCCCCGAAAAAGGGATGGCTTTTGTGGTTTTATCAACAAATATAAATTGAGTTGCTCAGTCCTTTCAACCGAATGAGAGCTTTTCCGTCAGCAATGGTATTTTTGACACCGGTGCTAACTTACTGCTTGCCGCCTGTATCCTCTTTCCATGTGTTTGCGCCGAAATCGACGGTAACAACTGTGCCGTCGGAATAATAAGTGCGCTGGACGCGCGAGCCGTCAACAAATTCGTGGCGAACCATCTCTTTGTCGCAGAGCTTCGTCTGAAGAGCGCAGAGACGCTCGACGCGCGCTATTTCTTTTTTCAGCGCGCCGTCTTCAATCAGATCGACATCCGCCGAACGTTCATCGCTGCCGACCTTGAAATCCTTTTCGCCGTAGCAATGAATATACGGCATACCGGCGTGCATTGCGCAATAGAGCTCGCCGCTCTCGCCCTTGGGGATTCCCCAGTTGTTCCACCAATCCCACGGGATAACAAGGCAGTCGTGATAGACAAGGCTCAGCAGCGGAATCGGTATGCCGGTCGCCTGACCGTTGACCTGTGGGCGCAGCGCGTGCGGACCGTGGTGCACAAGGCAGATGCTGTTGATAAGCTGAGCGCCCGGCTCCTCCGAGGACATAATAAGACCCTTTTTGTTCAAATAGTCAAAGCACTCGGCGCGGTATTTTATGCTCTGCTCACGGGTTATCTTATGGTGCGGGTGGAAGCACTCATCGCCCCACATTATGGAGAAAACATCGAGATACGCGCCCTGAACATCTATGCCGTGCTCCTCGAGCTCGGTGTATGTTTTCTTGACAAAATCGGGAGCCTGCGAAGTGCAGAGGAAGGAGTGCTCACCGCCGTCCCATATCGAGCAATAGGGATGCCCGCCGTCGATATCCGTGACCGCCTTTTCCATATCAAAGAACTTCGAGGAATAATAGAAATCGCGGTACTGATCGTGCAGGGCAAAGATATAGCCGAGCTCGCGGCAGGTGTCGGCAAGCTCTTTCATGCCGTCCCAACCGCCTGCTTCCGGGCAGGGCGGTAGTATATAAGGATGGTCGTTGTCATAGCCGTGTTCGCCCCAGCCGTCGGTGTGGATATAGAGCTTTTTGAGTCCCGCCGCCTTGAGCGCTCTCATCTGCTCGGCGCGCTTATAAAACGAGGCATATAGAACCGAGTTCTGCCCGCCCTCAACATAGAATTGGGACTTCGGCTGTATATTCGAATATATCTTATGGTGCAGAACCGGGCAGCCGATAAGGTTCTCGATATTTTTATTTTCGTCTATCTTCTCCCGGAGTGTTTTTAATTCGCCCCTGCCGGAGAGATACTTTCTGTAGTCTTTTGCAACTGTGTTATAATCGCCGCCGTGATGGAAAACAAAGCGTATCCTGCGCTCATAGGAGAGCTTGCCGAGAGACGAAGCCCAATGGACGGAGCTCAAAAATGCGCCGTGATGACCGAAAGACGAGAATATGCAGGCGTCATAGGGCGTTTCGACAATCGCCGAAAACATTCTGTCGTCGCATACCCTGCCCCAGACGGGCATATAGCAGTCACCGGTGTTTATCTTGCGAAGATACTTCGTATAGGCAAGAGTCGAGGCGAAGTTTTCTTTGTATCCGTCGGGCAGCATGAAGCCCTGGCGCATGGCATCGACATGATAGGATACTTTGCCTTTTTTCTTCGAGTTAAACGGCGCAGGGAAATAGACGGCGCGGATATCATAGCCCGTCTCGTTTTCGGCTTTTATCGAGAAAACGACACAGTTTCCGTCCTCAACGCGCGCGTCAGTCACGAGCGAAAAATCGAGCACCTTGCCGAACGCCACGAATTTTTCATAGCGGCATGTTACGCTCTTCCCGTCCTGCCGGACAGTCTTTTTCACCGCGCTCTGAAGAGTTCTGTATGTAGTACGGTACTTTTTGCCGATTTTCTTTCGAATTATGACATACGGCAGTCTGCCGTCGCTGACCCACTGAAAGCCGTCGTGGTCGATTGTATAATCGCCGGTCAATTTATTGAATGAAATTTTAAGCTGCTCGTTCATGTGAACCTCCGATATTTCGTCGCGTTAGCGACCGTTTTCTACAATTATAGCATATGTTTTATCTTTTCGCATTCTTTAAGCGCTAAAAGGAGCAGAAGAGCTTACGAAAAGCTATCAATACAGGTTCAGAAAATTCTATTTAAAGACAGGACTATAGAAAACAGCCGCTGAGCGTGGCCGCAAAAGAACTTGAAAAAATGATAATAGAACCGGCGAGCGAAAAGTAAAAATAGGCAAGTATCTGATGATACCTGCCCATTTTGGCTGGTGCGGATAACAGGGATCGAACCTGCATGGTTGCCCACCGGATCCTAAATCCGGCGCGTCTGCCAATTCCGCCATATCCGCATATATGCCGCCCGCGGAATACCCGGCTCGGCTTCTGACTGCTATATATTATATCAGGGATAATAATTATTTTCAAGTTTTTCGCGCCGAGAGCTATAAAAAATAAAAAAAAGCTTGCTTTTTTGCGAGTTATCTGTTATCATATCATCTGTTACCGAGTAAAGAAGGAGGTGCGACACATGGCAAAATGCGAATATTGCGGTAAGGATGTGTCTTTCGGCATCAAGGTTTCCCATTCTCACAGACGTTCAAACAGAACCTGGAAGCCCAACATTAAAAGGGTCAAGGCTATAGTGAACGGCTCTCCCAAGAGAGTTTATGCATGTACTCGTTGCCTTCGTTCCGGCAAAGTTACACGCGCTGTCTGATGACCGAACAGATATTCACGGCACTGTTTTAAACGGTGCCGTAATTTTTTTGCCTTTTTATATTCACGCTCCGGCATCTTTTTGGGCGAGATATAATACTATTATATATTCTGTTATATATTCTGTACCTTCCTGACTGCCAACAAAGTTTATGACATAATTGTAAACTTTGGAAAAAGGTATTGATTTTTGGTACAAATGGGTTTAGAATATGAATTAGCACTCGGGGATGTAGAGTGCCAAAGGATTTTTAAGCTTGCATTTTTATAATTCAGGAGGAATCGATATGAACATTAAACCGCTTGCAGACAGAGTTGTTGTCAAGCCTGTCGAGGTTGAAGAAACTACGAGCAGCGGCATTATCCTCGCCGCTTCCGCTCAGGAAAAGCCCCAGGTCGCTGAGGTCGTTGCAGTGGGTCCCGGCGGACTTGTTGACGGCAAGGAAGTTGAGATGTACGTCAAGGTCGGCGACAGAGTCATAACCGGCAAATATTCCGGCACTGAGGTCAAGCTCAACAAAGAGGAATACACCATAGTCCGTCAGAGCGACATTCTCGCTATCGTAGAATAATCGGAGGTAATTCATCATGGCAAAACAGATCATTTACGGCGAGGAAGCCCGCAAGGCTCTCCAGGCCGGTATCGATAAGCTCGCTAACACAGTTAAAATCACGCTCGGTCCCAAGGGCAGAAACGTTGTACTCGACAAGAAGTACGGCGCTCCCCTCATCACCAACGACGGTGTCACCATCGCCAAGGATGTTGAGCTCGAAGATCCCTTTGAGAACATGGGCGCTCAGCTGATAAAAGAAGTCGCCACAAAGACAAACGATGTCGCCGGCGACGGCACCACCACCGCTACCCTGCTCGCTCAGGCACTCGTCCGCGAGGGCATGAAGAACGTTGTTGCAGGCGCAAACCCGATGGTCATCAAGAAGGGCATTCAGAAGGCTGTTGACGCCGCTATTGAGGCTGTCAAGTCCCACTCTCAGCCTGTTAAGGGCACCGATGACATCGCAAGAATAGCCACCATTTCCTCCGCTGACGAGGACATCGGCAGAATCATTGCCGACGCTATGGAGAAGGTCACCTCTGACGGCGTTATCACCGTTGAGGAGTCGAAGATTGCGCAGACCGAGGCAGAGGTTGTCGAGGGCATGCAGTTCGACAGAGGCTACATCTCCCCCTACATGGTAACCGACACCGACAAGATGGAAGCTGTCATTGACGACGCTCTCATCCTTATCACAGACAAGAAGATTGCAAGCATTCAGGATCTTCTTCCCCTGCTCGAGCAGATCATGCACGCAGGCGGAAAGCTTATCATCATCGCTGAGGACATCGAGGGCGAGGCTCTTTCGACCATCCTTGTCAACAAGCTTCGCGGCGTGTTCACCTGCGTGGGCATCAAGGCTCCCGGCTTCGGCGACAGACGCAAGGAGATGCTCCAGGATATCGCTATCCTCACCGGCGGCAAGGTCATCACCTCCGAGCTCGGTCTTGAGCTCAAGGACACCCAGATTTCCGATCTCGGTCGCGCACGCCAGGTCAAGGTCTCCAAGGAGAACACCATCATTGTTGACGGCGCAGGCGACAAGGACGCTATCAAGTCCAGAGTCAACCAGATCCGCACCCAGATCGAGAACACCGCTTCCGACTATGACAGAGAGAAGCTTCAGGAGCGCCTTGCAAAGCTTGCAGGCGGCGTAGCGGTCATCAAGGTCGGCGCAGCTACCGAGACCGAGATGAAGGAGAAGAAGCTCCGCATTGAGGATGCTCTTGCAGCAACGAAGGCGGCTGTTGAAGAGGGTTCCGTTGCAGGCGGCGGCGTCGCACTGCTCAACGCTATCCCCGCAGTCAAGGCTCTGCTTGACAGCACCGAGGATTCCGACGAGAAGACCGGCGTGAAGATCGTTCTCAAGGCTCTCGAAGAGCCCGTTCGCCAGATCGCTTCCAACGCGGGACTTGAGGGTTCGGTTATCATCAACCACATTGTTGAGTCCGGCAAAGTAGGCTACGGCTACAACTTCGCTTCCGACGGATATGTTGACATGTTTGAGGCAGGCGTTGTTGACCCGACAAAGGTCACCCGCTCCGCTCTGCAGAACGCCGCTTCCGTTGCGGCAATGGTTCTGACCACCGAGAGCCTTGTCACCGACAAGCCCGACCCGGCAGCAGACGCGGCAAACGCCGCAGCGATGGCTGCACAGGCCGGCGGCGGAATGTATTAATCCAAAGCTGAATAAATAATTTGAGCCGCTCGGGCAACCGGGCGGCTTGATTTTTTGTATTGTGCAGGTTAGGATTTGTCGTAACATTGCGAATTGACGCAATACTGTATGTGAGAATACAAAAGTCCTCCTAACTCTTCCGTTAAATGTAACATCACAATTAAAAGCCGAACCGAATATACACAGAAAATTTCCCTCCCATGCGTGCACGGGAGGGTTTTGTTATGCTGTTTGGGTATTCTGATTTGCACTTTGGGTGCTTGACTTCTGTCCGCTCTGTGCGGAATTATTTTGGCGCGGGTCGCCGTCGGGCGGCGTGGGTCTGCTGCCGGAGTTACCGCTGCCGTTGCTCTGCCGACTGGGGTCACCGTCGGGCGGTGTGCCGCCGGGCCGCTGTCCGCCCTGTCCGCTGCCCATTGAGTCGCTGCCATAAATTATACTTTCAAGCGTCACCGATTGACTCTGACCGCAGGCAGTCACGGTATATGTGCCGCCCTTTGTCAGTCCCGGGCAGCTGACGACAACGCAGCTGTAGTTCTTGCTCGGCGTATATTCGGCGAGCACATTGCCGCTTGAATCCGCAATGCTTATCTTGCCGCTTGCAAACGACTGATAAGTGAGCATTATGCTGCCCTGGGTCGAGCTGTCGCCGAAGTTCTGCGCCATGCCGCTCGAGCCCGCCGCTATCACGATGCCGCCGGTTATCGCCGCTGTGCCGTCATAGTCAAGTGCGCAACCGCCGCTTATCGGTCCGCTGACATATATCTCGCCGCCGGATACGGTAAGATTTCCGTTCGAGTCGATGCCGTCGCCCGACGCATCAATGTTTATCGTGCCGCCTGAAATGTTGATATAGTAAGAAGATGAACTACCGAATGTGTCCCTCGCCATACCGCCGCCGAAGCCGCTCTCATCGTTTCCGCCAGCGGCGTTTATTCCGTCGTCGCTCGCGGTTATTGTTATCTTGCCGCCCGATATATCTATCGTTGCGCCCTCAAGTCCCTCGTAGCTCTTTGAAATATTTATCGTGCCGCCGCTTATCTTTAAGCTTTCGTCCGCATGGACTCCGTCGTCGCCTGTCGATATAGCGAATGTGCCGCCGGATATCTCGGCGCTGCCGTTTGAATGGACAGCATCGTCGCAGCAGTCGAGAGTGAATGTGCCATCGAGAATAGCGATGCTCTTTCCCGCCTTTATGCCCTTTGCACTCGCGTCGTCGCTTATCTTCGCGCCGCTTCCGCCGCCCGATTTGATATTTATATCGCCGCCGCTTATCGTCATGACCGTCTCAGCCTGCATGCCGTCCTCGCCGGAGACGAGGGTCAAATCGGAGTTGACGGAGGTTATATAGCCGAGCGTTTTGTCGCTGTCATTGGTCGAGCGCAGAGCGTCGCCGCCGCTTGTGACGGATACTTTAGCACTCTTGAGAGTCAGATAATCCTTGCCGTTTATACCGTGATTCTTCGCATTTACGGTTATCGCCGCGGAGTCGATTCTTAGCGTATCCTTGCCTGTGATGCCGTTGTTGAAGTTGGCGTTCACCGTCAGACTGCCCGCTCCCGCGATAATAAGATCGGACTTCGAATAGAGGCAGGCGTTCGGTTCTTCGTCCTCTGATGACGAATAGCTGTCGGAATAGGTGTAGCTCTCGCCGTCGGTCAGTTTGTTTTCGGTATCCTTGAGCAGATAGACGGTCGCGGAAGACGCTTTATAGACATAGAGCGGACTGCTGTATGAGCAGGTTATATCCGCACCGTTCAGGACTACCGTCACCTCTTTGTCGGGCGCGTTAACAACTATTCTGCCGTTTGAGAGCGTACCGCTGAAAACATAAACGCCGCCCTCGGTTATAGTCACCGTGCTGTCCTTTTCTTCGGCTCCGCTGCCGCTTATATTTATATTGGTATCGGACAGCGTGATTTTTGTTGCATTTGTGAGGTCGGGTTCTGCGACGCTCTGGCTTAGTACCGCCTGAACCGCCTCGTTGCTGCTTGTCTGCGTGGCGCCTGTTGTGCCGCTGTTATCTGTATTATTGCGGCAGGCGCACAGCGTGCCTACAATCAGAAACACGCAAAGCAACAATGATAAAAGCCTTTTTGTCCTTTTCATATCGAGACCTCCTTTTGGTTTCTGCCCGTATTCTACCGCCGCAAGCTAAAAGCAACCTAAAGGAAAATCTTTAGGTTAGCTTTAAGTTCGCCGTATATAATCGCAGCATAAAGGAGGCGCAAGCAATGGCAAAGGGAATCCAGTACAGCTTCGAGCGATACGAAAAGAAATACTTTTTAAATGAAGCGCAGTACGGCGCGGTGCTCGGCGAACTGCAAAAGCACATGAAAGCCGACGACTACGGGCAGTACACCATTTGCAACATCTATTATGACACCGACGACTGGCGACTGATAAGGGCTTCGATAGACAAACCTTTATATAAAGAGAAGCTCCGCGTGCGCAGTTATGGGACGCCCGAGGACGAGCAGAATGTGTTCATTGAGCTGAAGAAAAAGTTCGACGGCATAGTCTACAAGCGGCGCATGACCGCGCCCGCGTATTCGGTTGAACCGTTTCTCTACGGGCTGATGTCCGATCCATGCGCGGGTCAGGTCGGCAGGGAGATTCAGCAGTTTCAGCAGTTTTACAGAGCCGAGCCGAAAGTATTCATCGCCTACGACCGCACGGCGTTTGCGGGAACGGAGAATGCGGGGCTGCGCGTGACATTCGACAGAAATATTCGCTGGCGCACCGCGCAGCTTGACCTGCGCGACGGAGACTTCGGTCAGCAGCTTTTGAACGACGGACGGATACTGATGGAGATAAAAATCCCCGGCGTGTGCCCGATGTGGCTGAGCCGCTGTTTGTCAGAAAATCTCATTTTTCCGACTTCATTTTCAAAATACGGTACCTGCTACCGTGAAAATATTCTCAAAGAAACCAAGGAGGCGCGTTTAAGTGCTTAGTTCAATAATCGGTTCGGAGATAACCTTTTCGGTGTTCGCGATATGCACGGCGGTGTCGCTCGTGCTCGGCATCGGCACCGCACTCGTCAGCATGTTCAAAAACCGCTGTTCGCAGAGCTTCGCCGTGGCTCTCGCCGTTCTGCCTGCAATCGTGCAGATCGTCATTATGCTCGTCAACGGCAACATCGGCGCGGGCGTTGCGGTTGCGGGCGCATTCAGTCTCGTCAGGTTCCGCTCGGCTCCCGGCAGCGCGAGAGAGATAGGATATGTGTTCCTCGCCATGGCGATTGGTCTCGCGACAGGCATGGGCTATGTCGTGTTGGCGGCAGTATTCTTCGTTGTCATAGCGGCGGTCATGCTCCTGCTCGCGGCAGTGAATTTCGGCAACAAGCACGATTCCGAGCGTGTGCTCAAAATAACCATACCCGAAAATCTCGACTACGACGGGCTCTTTGACGATCTGTTCGAGAAATACACAAAGTCGCACGAGCTTGTCAAGGTCAGAACCTCAAACATGGGCACGCTCTATGAGCTGCAATACAGAATCGTTCTCAAATCCGCTCAGCCGCCCAAGGCTTTTATTGACGACATCCGCTGCCGCAACGGCAACCTCAACATAATCTGCGGCAGAGTAAACACAGACGACGCGCTTTGATATTTGAAATGTCCGAAATTGTACGCTATAATAAACACGGGTGATATTTATGCGTTTGCTTATAGCCGAAGATGAGCTCGACCTTGCGGAGGCTCTGACGGTATTCTTTCAAAAAAATCACTTCTCCGTAGACGCCGTGAACGACGGTGCGGACGCCTATGAATATGCTTCATCCGGCGAATACGACGCGATAATTCTCGATGTCATGATGCCGAAGATGAACGGCATCGACGTGCTACGCAGGCTTCGTGCCGAGGGGATAAAAACTCCCGTCATGATGCTCACGGCAAAGGGCATGAAGGACGACCGCATAACCGGGTTCAACGCCGGGGCGGATGACTATCTACCGAAGCCGTTTGAGCCGGATGAATTGATCTGCCGCGTGCGCGCGATGCTTCGCAGGAGCGACAACTACCGCCCGAGCGCACTCGAGTTCGGCGATGTAACCCTCGATCCGTCAACGGGTCTGCTCGCGTGCTCCGGTCGTTCTGTGCGCCTGAGCGGGCGCGAATATCAGGTGATGGAACTGTTCATGCGTTCGCCGAACGTCGTGTTCTCCGCCGACAAAATCATGGAACGCGTCTGGGGATGGGACAGCGACGCAGAAATCAATGTCATTTGGGTACACATCTCGAATCTGCGCAAAAAGCTGCGCTCGATAGGCTCGAAAATTACTATCCGCGCGGTGCGCGGGCTCGGCTATGCTCTGGAGGAAAGCGATGATTAAACAACTCAGAAAAAAGTTTATACGCATCGCGATGCTCGCCGTCACATCGGTGCTGCTCCTGCTGTGTATAATAGTCAATCTCGCAAATTTTCTCTCGGTCAATTCCCAGCTAAACGAGATGCTCAGCGTCATCCAGTCGAATCAGGGCTCCCTTCCGCCGATGCCGCGCGGAGACAAGCCGCCGGACGACGACAAAAAGCCGAAGCAGGACGGACAGTTCACGCAGGAGACGGCGTATTCAACGCGCTATTTCGTTCTGAGATTCACCTCCGACGGGCAGCTTGTCCGAGCGGATCTCGACAAAATCGCCGCCGTCACTCAAGACGACACGGACGAATATGTTCAGATAGCGTTAAAGCACGGCGAGGGCTTCGGCTACACATCGGGGTACAAATACTATGTAACAAGCGACGGGGACGGAAGATATACGGCGATTTTCCTTGACTGCTACCGCGATGTGCGCTCGATGATAACGCTCGCCGTTCTCTCCGTAGCCGCCATGGCGATAAGCATTGCGCTTGTTTATGTTATAGTCGTGCTCTTCTCCCGCAAGGCGATAGACCCCGTGGTCAAGAGTGCCGAGCGGCAGAAGCAGTTCATAACCGACGCGAGCCACGAGCTGAAAACGCCGATAACTGTCATTGCCACGAGCCTTAAAGTGCTCGAGATGGAGGTCGGCGAGCAGAAATGGATAGACAAGGCGCAGGCGCAGACAGAGAAACTCAAAGAACTTGTCAACTCGCTTGTCACACTCTCGCGCATGGACGAGGAGGAAACTCCGCTGAAGTTCGCCGATTTTGACATCAGCGCAGCGGTGAACGAGACGGCGGGTTCATTCAACGAGTCAGCCGAGGCGGCTGGTCACAGGCTCATAACGGACATCGCGCCGGACATACATTACAACGGAGACGAATATGCGGTGCGCCAGTTGGTTTCAATATTGCTCGACAACGCCGTGAAATACGCATCACCCGACTCACCGATAACATTGAAGCTCGAAAAGGACAGAAAGGGCGTTGTTATCCGCTCGTCGAACGGGTGCGATAATGTTGACGCAGAGGATACAAAGAAGCTGTTTGACCGCTTCTACCGCGCGGACAAAGCCAGAGGCTCGGGCGGTTTTGGAATCGGGCTTTCGATAGCGCGCAGTATCGCTGAAGCGCACAAGGGCTCGATAAAAGCCGAGCTTACGGATAACAGTACAATAGAATTCACGGTTCATCTGAAATAAAAAGCGGTCGGAGTTTTTGGCTCCGGCCGTTTTGTTTTGATTTTTATTTATTTGTTGCTCCACATGCCGTTTTTGACATTCTTTATTCTGACTGTCTCGTCGCCAAGACCGTAGAAGAGCTTGAAGCGGGTCTCCCACACGGTGTCTTTCAGCGGATTCGGCGTCCAGACATACTGCGCGAACGGAAGATTCTCGACTTCTATTGTTTCGGCTCCCGTCTCAAGATCCGCGCGAGCCTTGCTGACGCGTCTCTGATTATAGAAAGTAACAGTGCCGAAAACTCCGAAGAGGAACAGCATCGCGAATGCCGTGACGCTGACGAGTACGCGGCGAATCGGAATCTGCACCTTGCTCACAGACGCCGCCTTTGTGAGCGAATACATGTCGGCAACAAGGCAGATCATCAGGACATATGCCGCAAATTCGCATCTGCTGCCGATGGGGGTAACTATAAGCAGCGGCGCGAGGGTCGCGGGCACGCTGACATACCAGAACAAAAGCTTTGATTTTGCAATGCCCTTGCAGGGTACGACTATGATAAAGATTCCTATCGCGAGATAGTAGACAACCGACAGCGCGGCGTTGAGCATCTGGAATATCTTCGGATAGTTGATAGCCCCTATGAGCGACGCAAGCGACCAGACGCAAAAGCCGATTATAGCAGCCAGCGAGATATAGCCGAACGCAAGCTGAGCCTTGTTCTTTATCTTGTCTTTGAATGTCAGCCACAGCAGGACGCAGACGACAACGACAAAGATGTTGAGCACAATGCTCGCGAGGAAAAGGTCTTTTGTAATCGAGAGCACATTTTCAACCGCTCTCGAAACAAGGCTTCCTATCGAGGTTGAAACGGTTCTGTAACCGTCGGTTCCCTCTGCGATGGCGTGATAGCTGCTGTTTGAGAACATCATTCCGGCTCCGGCTATTGCGCCGGCGAGGAAGCCGAAATGCGCGAAATAGCATTTCTTGAAGCGGACAATGCAGTAGACTATAACATAAATTCCCAGAAGAATATTATATATCGTCATCGGCTCCATTATAAGCGCGCCGCAGAACGCGAGGACAAACAGCGGTATCGCCGCAGCCGGAGCGAACTTCGGCGTGTCCTTGCTGTATATGCGCGCGGTATAGCAGATAAAGAGGAGCGTCAGCGCGATTGAAGTGGCATAGTTTGAAAAGCCCGATGTCCAGACTATAGACTGTCTGAGCATATCCGTCGGCATGAGCAGAAGTGCAGCGCAGGCAATAAGAGGCGTGGTTCTGCTACCGGATATTTTCTCTATCATATAGACGATGCCGACAATGAACAGCGACATGCACAGCGCCTTGAGCACGTTTGAGCGCGTCAGCGCAAGAACTATAAGATTTCCGACATATCTGCCGTTATAAGCATCAAAATGTGCGGCGAGACGGTCGAGACCTATCTGCGAACCCCACGCCCAATCGTCGCCCGAATACGGGAACAGCAGACTGAGCAGAAATACGAATACAAATCCGATCGAGTAAAACACCAGACGCCGTTTCGCGCCGTTACTCATTTGTTTTGACATTTTTTATCCTCCTGATCGGTTATCACTGAATCGAACAATTCCGACGCATAGATTATACATTATCTGTTGCCTAAAAACAATAATATTGACATATTTTTTATATATTGACAAGCGCAGAGCGGGGCTGATATACTTTCCCTGACGACAAAACGTAAAGGAGAAGCACTATGATAACGCTCATTCCCTCGCGCGAGCCGAACGCCGCGCAGAAAGCGCAGATAGCCCGCAAATACGGAATGTTCATCCATTTCGGCATCAACACATTCAACAACACCGAGTGGTCGGACGGCACTCTACCGCTCGAAAGCTACACACCCGACGCGATAGACGCAGACAGCTGGGTCAGGCACGCATACGAGGCGGGCATGAACTATGTCATTCTCATAACGAAGCACCATGACGGATTCTGCCTTTTTGACACCGACACGACGGAATACTGCGTCAACAACACGAAGAACCCGACGGACGTTGTTGCCGAAGTCGCGAAAGCCTGTAAAAAATACGGAGCGAAGCTCGGGCTCTATTATTCCCTCTGGGACAGGCACGAGCCATGCTACAACGACGATGAAAAATATACGGAATATATGTGCTCGCATCTGAGCACTCTGCTCGGCGGAAAATACGGCGAGATCTGCGAGCTGTGGCTCGACGGCGCATGGGGAAAAGACGGCAGCGCGGAGGACAGGTGGAATCTCGCGAAGATATATGATCTTGTGCACACTCTTCAGCCGGGATGTGTCATGGCAGTCAACGTCACGATAGGCGAGCCCGGCGCAGTCGGAAACAACGACTATTACCGACCCGAAAACTACAAAGAGGGTATGACAATGCGATATTTCCCGAGCGATTTCAGGCTCTGGGATCCGCATTTCACGGGCGAAAACGACCCGAAGATATACACCCACAACGGCGAGAGCTATTATCTCCCGTTTGAAGCGACAATCTGCATACGCAACATGGACAACTGGTTCTGGGACGACGACTACACGAAAGATCCGCTCGTCGGCGCGGAGTTCATCGCCGAAAAGTACCGCCACCTCATAGGACAGGAAAATGTGCTCGTTGTCAATGTCGCGCCCGACATCCACGGCAGACAGGAGCCCGAGGACATAGCATGCCTCAATGAGGCGGCAAAGCTGCTCGGAATAGCGAGAAAGGCTGAATAAATCTAAGCATCCGTTTTCGGGCGATATAAAGCAAATAAATC
>DJQG01000036.1:0-9379 GCA_002438685.1 Ruminococcaceae bacterium UBA6392
CCTTGCCGCCAAATGAGATAACAGCCTTGATTTTTGAAAAATCAATCGCATCCGAATCAACTGCGCCGAGAGAAACAGTCTTTTCTCGGTTTGCACCGATATAAAAATCCGTACCGAAGATTTTTTTAAATTTTTCGCAGTCGTCTGCGCTGATGTCCCGGTCAATATTGCCCATGTCAACAAGAGTGCAGCCGAGCTTTTTGCTGAGCTTTGCGGCTTTTTCAAGCTCATTGTCTGTCATATTTTCACATACCGTGACGGCAATCTCGGCGGGCGAGAAGCAAGCTGTTTTCTCTGATGTTATTTCCGCGGCGCGTTCAAGAGAAACGGTCACTCCGCCCGATTTGCAGACCTTCAGCCTGTCTGCATTGGCGAGCTTGCTCAAGCCGAACTTGCCGTATGCACATATGATATCTCCGTTTGCCGGCTCGCACCGGGTTATCGAATTGCCGCTCGAAAAAACATTTATCGCGCATTTTGCGGCGCATCCGGTGCAGTGCGTTGCGGTGCAATTTTCGCAGAGCGGAACATCCTTTTTGAACGGTATTTTTTCAACAAGTGCGCCCGTCGGGCAGAGAGATACGCATTGTCCGCATGAGATGCACTGCGAATCTCCGAGCGATTTATAGAATTCCGGCGATACAACAGTTGTGAAGCCTCTTCCGGCGAGACCGATCGCGCCGACTCCCATGACCTGCGAGCACACACGCACGCAAAGCCCGCAGAGAATACATTTGCCAGAGTCGCGCAGTATGTATTTGTGTCCTGCGTCTTTCTTTGCAGGCGATTTCTGACCCGCAAAGCGCTCGAAATCTGCATTATATTTATTCGCGTAGTTTATGAGCTTGCACCTGTAATAGTCGAAGCATCCGCATTCAAGGCACCGCGAAGCTTCGCGCCGCGCCTGCTCGTCGGTGAGCCCGAGTGCGACTTCGTCAAAGCTGTGCTTGCGCTCTTCTGCGGGGAGAACGCGCATCTTTTCGCGCGCGATATGTTCTCTGTCCGCAAGGTCGCTCTTGGTTATTTCGCGCTCGACAAGTATCGGCTTTTTGTAGCCTATAATATTCCCGCGAAGATAACTGTCAACAACCGCCGCGCTCTTCTGCGCTTCGCCTATAGCAGATATGGCTATGTCTGCACCCTTGTTCGTAGCGTCGCCGATTGCAAAAACGCCGCTTATATTTGTTCTGAATGTGCTCTCGTCTGCGCTTATCGTGCCGCGCGAGGTCTTGTCAAGTTCTTCGAATCCGCTGAGCTCGGGCTTCTGACCGATAGCCATTATTACGCTGTCAACTTCGAGAGTCTCGAACTTTCCATCTATCGGAACGGGCTTCCTCCTGCCGCTCGCATCGGGCTCGCCGAGCTCCATTATCTGAAGCTTTATTCCGCAGACCCTGCCGTACCGTGTCAAGATTTTATCGGGATTTGTGAGAAATCTGAAATCCACGCCTTCTTCCTGCGCCTCATCGATTTCGAGCGCGTCTGCGGGCATCTCATCGCGGGTGCGGCGGTAGATGATATAAACTTTCTCCGCGCCGAGGCGAACTGCCGTGCGGCAGGCATCCATTGCCGTGTTGCCTCCGCCGCATACGGCTACGCGCTTTCCGATATCAACGGGTGAGCCGAGTATCACCGAACGCAGGAAATCTATTCCGCCGAATACTCCTTCGGCATCCTCGCCGTCAACCCGCATTTTTGTGCTCGACCATGCGCCGGGTGCGGCGATTACTGCGTCGTATTCTTGGCTTAGCGCATCAAGAGAAATATCTCTGCCGATTTTTATATTATTTTTGAACTCTACACCGAGTTTTTCAACGAGAGCCAATTCTTTGTCAAGCACTTCTTTCGGCAGTCTGTATTGCGGTATACCGTATCGGAGCATGCCGCCCATCTTCGGCATCATGTCAAAAACGGTGACGCCGTGTCCTTTTATTGCAAGATAATATGCCGCCGATATTCCGCCCGGACCGCCGCCTATAATCGCGACATTTTTGCCCGTCGGTTCAGCAACTTCAGGCATGAATATATTTCCGCTTTCAAGATCGCGGTCTGCCGCATACGCCTTGAGCGCGGCTATAGATATAGGCTCTTCAACGAGTCCGCGTCTGCACTTTTTCTCGCACGGATGCGGGCATACTCTGCCTATTGATGCAGGCAGGGGAATCCTGCCTTTTATTACCGACAGAGCCTGTGCGTTTTCGCCGTTTGCGATAAGTCCGACATATCCCTGGCAGTCGGTGCCCGCAGGGCAGGCGAGAGAGCATGGGGCTTTGCAGTCTCCGGTGTGATCCGAAAGCAGCATTTCGAGCGAGAATCTTCTCGCCCTGTTTATTCTGTCTGACTCTGTTATGATTTCCATTCCGTCTGCGGCTTCGATAGCGCAGGAGCGCATCAGCTTCGGACTGCCCTTGCATTCCACAACGCACATTCCGCATGCGCCGTATGGCTTGACCCGCTCGTCATGGCAGAGAGTCGGGATATCCGCGCCCGCCTTTCTTGCGGCTTCGAGCAGTGTTGAACCCTTTCTGACTTTTACGCTTTTCCCGTCAATGGTCAATGTAATATACTCTTTCATCATCACACCTCCTTACTTTATAAATATCGCGTCAAAGCGGCACGCAGCCTTGCAGCTGCCGCATTTTATGCACTTGCCGCTGTCTATTTTGTGCGGCTTTTTCACTTCGCCGGATATCGCGCCGACCGGGCATTTCTTGCTGCACAGCGTGCACCCGCGGCATTTGTCAGAGTCTATATGATAGCTTATAAGCTCCGTACATTCTCCGGCGGGACAGCGGTGTTCTTTTATGTGAGCCTCGTATTCGTCGCGGAAATATCTGAGCGTGGTGAGCACGGGATTCGGAGCAGTCTGACCGAGTCCGCAGAGCGAGCCGTCCTTTATCTGAGCGCACAGCTCTTCGAGCAGCTCGATATCTCCGTCTCTGCCATTGCCCTGGCATATCCGCTCAAGAGTTTCTCTCAGGCGCATAGTGCCGATGCGGCAGGGGACGCACTTCCCGCACGACTCGTTCGTTGTGAAATCGAGAAAGAATTTTGCCATACGCACCATGCATGTGCTCTCGTCCATAACGACCATTCCGCCGGAACCCATTATCGCACCCGTTGCCGAAAGAGCCTTGTAGTCTATAACCGTGTCGGCAAGTTGCGCGGGGATGCATCCGCCCGACGGGCCGCCGAGCTGAACGCCCTTGAACTTTTTGCCGCCGCGTATTCCGCCGCCGATATCAAAAATAACATCTCTGAGCGTCTTGCCCATCGGTATTTCAATGAGTCCACCGCGCTTTATCTTGCCTGTCAGCGCAAAAACTTTCGTGCCTTTGCTGGTCTCGGTTCCGATGGAAGCAAACGCATCTCCGCCGTTGTTGATTATCCATGTTACATTTGCGAATGTCTCAACATTGTTTATGTTCGATGGCTTATTCATATATCCCGACTGCGCGGGGAACGGCGGCTTGAGGCGCGGCATACCGCGCTGACCCTCAAGAGATTCGATGAGAGCTGTCTCTTCGCCGCAGACAAATGCGCCGGCACCTGCCTTGATTCTGAATCTGCATGAGAATCCTGAAGAGAGAATATTTTCGCCTATATAGCCTTTTTCCTCAGCTTGTTCAATTGCGTTACGAAGCCTTTTTATAGCCAGTGGATATTCCGCGCGGACATAGACTATTGCTTCTTTTGCACCTATAGCATACGCTGCGATGAGCATACCCTCTATCAGAGCGTGCGGGTCGCTTTCAATAACAGCTCTGTCCATAAATGCTCCCGGGTCGCCCTCGTCGGCGTTGCATATCAGATATTTTTCCTCTCCTGCACTCTGCCTTGCGGCGTTCCATTTGAACCATGTCGGGAAGCCAGCGCCTCCGCGTCCGGCGAGTCCGGAAATTTTTATCTCTTCGATTACCTGTTCGGGTGTCATTGTTTTCAGAATTTTTGAAAGCGCCGTGTATCCGCCGTGCTTTTCGTAATCTTCGATGCTCTCCGGCTCGGTTATTCCGCACCTGCGCAGGGCTATTCGAGTCTGTTTTTCGAGAAAGCCTTTGTCGTCGTCGGATATAACAAGAGAGCTTATCTGCGATATATCGCCGCTTTCCGTGAAGCTTATAATTCTGTCAACATCATCGGGACTTACTTTAACGAGCCTTGCCGTGAGCGCATCGCCGTTATAGATATCAACAATAGGCTCGAGAAAACACATTCCGATGCATCCGACCGCATGAACTGTATAATTTCCGCTGTTCTTCTCGTCGAGCAGTTTATGTATCTTTCCGGCTCCCGCCGATATACCGCAGCTGCCTTCTCCGATTTTTATTTTATACATCGGCGCCAGCCTCCTTTGCCTTTTCGGCGATTATCTCTTTGACTCTTTGCGGAGTCAGACTGCCGTAGGTCTCGGAATTTATCATCATAACAGGGGAGAGTGAGCAGCAGCCGAGGCAGGCGACGGTTTTCAGCGTGAAAAGTCCGTCCGGCGTTGTCTCGCCGTCATGTATGCCGAGTGCTTCGAACACGGCTTTTTCTATCATCTCGGAGCCGTTGACATGGCACGCCGTGCCCTGACAGAGCATTATAAAATATCTGCCGACCGGCGTGAAACGAAACTGCGCGTAGAATGTCGCAACGCCGAAAACGGTCGCCGGGGCTATGCCCATTTCTATTGCCGCATGACACAGAGCATCCTCGGGCAGATAGCCGTAAATATCCTGAATCTCCTGCATCACGGTTATAAGCGAACCCGCGATGTTTTTATATTTGTTTATGACGGGCTCAATGAGACTTAAATCGCTTGCCTTTGCCGGATTTTCCATATCTTCTCCTCCGTTGACATAGGTTTATTCAATTATACGCTATGGACATAAGCTTTTCAATATCGTGCGGGCACTTATCCGTATGTAAAAATCAGGCGGCATTTTTTTGTATATTATGCGTGTTGAAAAAGCGAATGGTTTGTTGTACTATATTAAGCACTTCATGAGCCACTGAAAATAATGTGGCAAATAATCCACAGTTTACCTGAATTTGTCGGTTGAACAGTGTGACAAAATGTGATAAAATGTAGACATGATATGTGATACGCGCCAATCGGACGCGTGCGGCAGAGCCGCAAAAGGGAGATTTGAGTGGTGGAAAAGCTGGTTTCAATCATAATGCCGGCGTATAACTGCATGGAATATATTGCGCAGAGCATAAGATCCGTGCAGAATCAGACTTACCGTAATTGGGAACTCATCGTTGCCGATGACAATTCCACGGACGGTACGGTCGATACGGTGCGCAGTATGGCAGCAGACGACAACAGAATACAGCTGCTTGAAACCGATATCAATCTCGGTCCGGCGGCGGCTCGCAACAGGGCGATAAATGCGGCGCGGGGTGATTATATCGCCTTTCTCGACAGCGATGATATCTGGTTTCCGGACAAGCTTCGCCGTCAGATAAGCTTCATGGAACAAACCGGATATGATTTTACATACACCGCATATGAAAAAATAAACGAACGCAGCGAGAAAATGGGGATTGTTGTTTCTGCACCGAAGAGTGTGAATTATTCTTCGATGCTTTATCGCGGTGACCCTATAGGCAATCTGACTGTGGTCTACGACGCAACAAAGCTTGGAAAGTTTTATGTTCCGGATATAAAAAAACGCAATGATTTTGCGCTTTGGCTGAAAATAATGCACGCCTGTGAGTGCGCATACGGACTCAATGAAGTTCTCGCAAGCTATCGTGTTCGCTCCGGGTCTATTTCATCCATGCGCAAGAGCAAGCTGCTAAAATATTATTGGAAGCTTTATCACGATATAGAAAAATTATCGAATGTGAAAGCTTCTGCGGCTATGGTGACTCTCATATTTTTTAAGTCTATAAGACAGACCGATCAAAGAATGCAGAGAGTCAGAAATAATTTCAAAATCAGACGGAACGGAGAGAAAAAGATGGGTGATTTCGAAGAGCAGGTCAAAAATGCAATGGATATTGCAACTGCAATGAAGCTCGCAAAGGACAAGGTTGAAATAACAATAGAACGAACCGAGGAAAGCAAGACTGAAACAGTTATCCGCATCGATGAAGATGTTGATGATTTCGATATCGATGATACCGAGGATTGGACTCTCGAACAGCTTCGCGACAAATATGGCAAGATGGAAGATGAGCTCGACGAGTTGGAAAACAACGAGCCGGATGATGAAGATGAAGAGGCTCACGAATCATGGGAAGAAAGATGCGACGATGTTCGTGATATAATGGACGAGCTTGAGGATAAAATCGACGATATGGAGTACGCCGAAAAATAAGTTTAAATGAGCGAGGCTTTGAGTCTCGCTCATTTTTAATACGCGAAAGAGCCGGGTCTGCGAGCTGTCAACCACACCCGCAGAGCTCCGGCTCCGTCAAAGGCAGCAAATGCTGAAATGCGCTGTTGAAAAGACAATGAACAATAGCTTCTTCACTTAAAAGCGCCCGAAATAATATCAGCTCCGGCTGCCAGTATCATTATGTGTATCCTGCGGCTTAAAATACATAAAAGTCGCAGGAAATTTTTTCTTATTTACCCGATACCGTGACTCCGTCGAATTCAGCCCACGGCATGAATGAAAGTCCGTCCGTGGTCTGCTCTTTGGATATCGCGACGATGTTGTTGAGCATGGCGATAATGTTGCCGCTTATCATAGTTTCGCTGACTGCAGAGCTGACTTTTCCGTTTTTGATAAGAAAGCTGTTCTTCGCGACGCCGGAAAAATCTCCGTTTGACGACGGCTGACCGCCCGAGAAACGGTTGACTATCAGACCTCTGTCTATCCCGGATATCATCTCTTCGAGCGCCTTGTCGCCGGGGAGAACTTCAAGGTTATTGCCGCCGTTGAGTGCGCGCGGGAAGCCCGTCTTGTTCGCTCCGTACTGCGAGAGAATGAAAGTCTTGAGAACGCCGTCAACAATGATGTCCATGTTCTCGGCTGGGTAGCCGTCGGAGGTAAAACGCTGACCGACCACAGTTCTGCCGTCGAGCGGAACGCTCCGGAGATTCAGCTTTTCGCTTGCGACTTTTGTGTTCAGCGCGTCTTTCCATGGCGATGTACCGTCAATAAGCACGCCGGACGATGCAAAATTTTCGAGCGCCGTCTGCAAAAGCTCGTTGAAGCAGTCGGGAGAATAAATTACTTTGCCGACAAATTTCTCGCTCGGCGAGACTGTATCAAGCTGCTTTTCGCTCTCTTCGAGAAGCTGTCTCTGCATACCCGCATCCATAAACGGCTTGTCGAGATTGTCGAGCGCGCAGAAATATCCGTTGAACGACGAAGCTTTTTCGCCCTCGTGCGCGGAGAACATCGTGTTGAACGAGTATTCGCCGTGCTCATATCTGAGACTTGTTCCGTTTGTGTTCATATAGAGCTTTTCGCTGTGCTCATAATCGGAGATAAGCTGCTCAAGAATGATTTTCGGATATTCTTTTTTAGTCTGGCTCATGAATTCTTCTATCCTGTCAAACAGCTTGTCAAGATCCGGCTCGAAAACTCCGGTTTTGTATTCGGCTTTTGCAGTGAAAGGCGCTATCTGCTCGGCTTCATCGGGAACGGAAGATTCCGCCGCTGCGATGCACTGAGCCGCAGCTTCATCAATCGCTTCTTTTGTCGCCTGATTTATGCTTGTGACGCCTTTTTTGCCGTCTTTTATTGCTTTCATCGAGATGCTTGTGTTGAATGTGGAGCGCATCAGGCTGAACTTTCCGCCGTCAACATTCAGCTCGTCCTTTTTGCTTCTGCCGACGATGCACTGAGCCGCATCCGCGCCGCAGTCTTTGAGTGCCTTGAGTGTGTATTCCGCTATCTCATATATATCAGTCATTTTTATCGCTCCTTTCTCAGCGTCCGCCGATATTCACTTTGCATTTGACGGCGGGACCGCCCATTCCGACTGGCATCGGCTGTTTCTTGCCGCACATGCCAGAGCAGGTCCACACCATGTCGTCGGAGAGCATATCGACAGTCTTGAGCATGTCAAACGCTATGCCCGATATCGTCGTGTCTCTTATCGCTCTGCCGAGCTTTCCGTGCTTTATCTCGTATCCCATGCAGACGCCGAACATGAACTCTCCGGTCGTGTCCGCCTGACCGTTGTTTGTTTCCGTGAGAAAATATCCGTCGTCTATCGAAGCTATCATATCTTCGAGCTTGTCCTTGCCGGGGAGAATTGCGGTGTTTCTCATTCTTATAAGCGGCTCGTCCGAGAATGCGTAAGCCCTCGCGTTGCCCTGCGGCTTGACCCCGAAATGCTCCGCGCTCTCGCGGCTGTTCATGTATCCTCTGAGAATGCCGTCTTTTATGAGAATTGCGTCTTCTGCGGGTGTGCCCTCGTCGTCAACGAGAACCGGCAGGGGAGCCGATGAGCCGTCCGGCAGGGTGTGAGCGAAGTCAACCATGGTTATAAGCTCGCTTGCGACCTGCTTGTTCATGCAGTGCGCCGCAACCGAACCGCCGAGCACCAGATCGGCTTCAACCGTGTGACCGACCGCCTCGTGCGCGAGTATGCCCGCGAGGTTAGGATGCATCACAACATCTCTGTATCCTGCGTCAGCATATACGCCCTCAGCCTTTTTCATAAGATTTTCATAAAGCATATCTATGCCGCCGAAAAGCTCGTCGGGAGAGGAAAATACTTCGGTAAAGAATCCGCGCCCGCCGAATACTTTATAAAGCTCAACATTCGTGCCGTCCTTGGCCTCGGCGGTCAGAAAAACGTAGACAAAGCTTCTCGGTACTAGCGAATATGAATCGAAGCCGTCGTTTACGCAGAGCCTTTTCTCCATCGAATCCGCCCTGATGCTTATCGAGCGGCTGACGAGACCTGGATATTTCTTCGCGATATATTCGTCGATCTCTTTTGCAAATTCAATATATACTTTCTGCTCGCAGTCGTTTATGTCGCCGTTCATCGTCTTTATCCCGGCGGGAATCGGTCTTATTATCTTCGCCTCATGGCTGACTCTCGAGCTCAGAAACGCGGCGTTGTCGCTCGCGGCCTTGAGCACGCTTTTTATGCTCTCTTCCGAGTATTCCGCGCTTGAAGCAAAGCCGTAAACTCCGTTTTTATATACTCTGGCATTGATGCCGCTTTTCTCTGTGCGTGCGTTGCCGACGAGATTTCCGCCGAGCATAGACACTCCGCGCGAGGTGTTTTTCTGCGCACGCAATTCGGTGTGGTCGCTGAGCAGCGCCTTGTGCGGCGAAAGAATATCCTTTATCATATGACTTCTCCTATTACAATAAATTTGGACAGGAAAGCCGGGCAGCCAGTCCGGCTTTCTTTCCGTCTCATGCCTAAGCTACAATAAGGGGAGCAACTGGCTGACCAACACCTCCTTGGG
>DJQG01000036.1:9542-10734 GCA_002438685.1 Ruminococcaceae bacterium UBA6392
TGCAAATTCGTATTGGAGGAATACAAATGAACTCTGTAGGTATCGACATTTCCAAAGGCAGGAGCACGGTTGCCGTCATGCGTCCCTTTGGAGAAGTCGTCATCTCGCCCTTTGAAGTCCGTCACACCGACAGTGAACTGAGCGAGTTGGCAAGGCGGCTCAAAAGCCTGGACGGTGAGACTCGTGTGGTCATGGAGGCCACGGGGAACTACCATGCGCCGGTGGCAAAGCTGCTTCACGACGCAGGGCTATATGTTTCCGTCGTCAATGCAAAGTTGGTGCATGGCTACGGGAACAACGATTTGAGGCGGGTCAAGACCGACCGAAAGGATGCCGTAAAGCTGGCAAACTATGGCCTTGACCGCTGGCTTACTTTGCCGCGGTATGTCCCGGAGGAAGATACCCGGCTGCTGCTGAAGAACTGCTACCGTCAGTACCGGCAGTATTCCAAGGTGCAGACGATTCTGAAGAACAATCTGATCTCGCTGCTGGATACGGTATTTCCCAATGTAAACCGTTTGTTCAGCAGTCCCGCCCGTGCAGATGGGAGTGAGAAATGGGTGGACTTCGTAGCTGAATTTTGGCATTGCCGTTGCGTCAGCGAGAAATCCGAAAGGGCATTCACAAACAAATACCAGCATTGGTGCAAGAAACATGGCTACAACTTTAGTGAGGCAAAGGCTTGCGCGATTTACGCCGAGGCCAGCGGGCATATCGATGTCATGCCAAAGTCCGAAACAACAAAACTGCTCGTAGAACAAGCTGTATCCCAGCTCAGGGCAACTTCTGTCGCACTCGCTGCTCTCAGGCGGGAAATGCAAACATTGGCGTCCCAGCTGCCGGAATATCCTGTTGTCATGGATATGTTCGGCGTAGGTCCGGCTCTGGGACCGCAGCTCATAGCTGAAATTGGGGATGTGCGCCGCTTTTATTCCAAGAAAGCGCTCGTAGCCTACGCTGGACTGGATGCTCCGCCAAACGATTCCGGTGATGTGACCGGCAGGCACAAGAGCATGAGCAAAGTCGGTGCGTCGTCTCTGCGCCGGACGCTGTTTCTTGTCATGAGCGTCTACTTGCAGACCGCGCCGTTGGATGAACCGGTCTACCAGTTCATGGACAGGAAGCGTGCCGAGGGTAAGCCCTACCGCGTCTACATGATGGCTTCCGCCAACAAGTTTCTGCGGATCTACTA
>DJQG01000105.1:0-12466 GCA_002438685.1 Ruminococcaceae bacterium UBA6392
TGTGTGAGGACTACTTCGGCGGGCTCGTTGACGCCGCGGTCGGTCAGACCGAGGACAGGCAGAAAAAGCCCGCTCCCGACGGGGTTTTATATGCGATGAAGCTGCTCGGCGCAGACCCCGCAAAGACTGTATACTCCGGCGATTCCGAGGTCGATGTGCTCACGGCGAGAAACTCGAATCTGCCATGCATCGGCGTGTCGTGGGGATTCCGCGAAAGAAAAGTTTTCGAAGACGGCGGCGCGGATTATATTGCCGACCGCGCGGAGGATATATTAAATATTATGGAGTAAAGGCTTGTTTTTTGGAGAGGAATAATGTCCGAATCTATTTACGCATCTTTATGGTATGTCAACAACACAATGGCCGCTTTGCTTCGCGGCGGTTTCCTATGGTATAACCTGACGCCGAAGTTTAATAAACACCTTGTCCTTTTCATAACCACTGTTCCGTTCGCCTTTTTTGTCGTCTTGCAGAAACTTGTAACCGTCGTTGCCCCGTCGTTTCTGGTTATGCTTCCAATCACATATTATTTTATCTGCGCGGCAGTGCTCTACAAAGAAAAGTTCAGAACGAAGGCGTTTGTGTCGATAGCGCTTTTCGCGCTGGAATCGTGCTTCATCGGTCTTTTGTCTCCGGTATTAAACCTGTTCGGAATAGGCAGCAATGACCCTGAAGCCAATCTGGTTCTCACGCCGTTTATGCTCGTGTACACAATGATTTTCCTTGTGTTTACATATTTCAGAAAGCGCAAGCTTGAGGGCGGCTCAATAAAACCGACTTCGATGCTCGCATTTATTATCTTTCCGCTGAGCCAAACGCTGCTGCTCAACACCTGTCTTATCCTGTTAAATCACTTCAATTGGGCGGGTGAAAACAGTCCGCTCTCACTTTTCAGAGACCGAGACCGCACAACGACGATAGTTTTTGCCACAGCCGCAATATTCAGTATTGCCGCAGATGTTATACTTTTCTATGTCATGAACCGCTCTTCGCAGAATGAAAGACTGCGCGAAGAGCTCAAAATGCAGGAGTATCAGAACAGCGTCAATCTCGACTACTACAAAAATGTCGAGAAGAACAGCGTCGAGGCGAGAAAGATTCGCCACGATCTCGCGAACATGGTGCAGACTGCCTACGAAATAATGGAGAACGGCACGGAGAGCGACAAGGAGTCGGCAAAGAAGATGCTCGCTCAGCTCAAGGCGGAAGTTGCCGACATAAAAATCGAGCGTTTCTGCCAAAACACACTTGTCAATGCGATAGCCTCGAACAAAGCCGCCGAATGCAGGAAGAACGGCATTGATTTCGACTTCGATCTGCGCGTTCCGGAGACTCTCGGCATAGAAGAAGTCGACATCTGCAAAGCGTATGTCAACATTTTTGACAACGCGATAAACGCTGCGAAGGCAATCGACGGGAAAAGATATGTAAAGATAAAGAGCTTTACAGATGCAAACGACGGTATGCTCTATATCTCCTGTGAAAACGATGTTGCGCCGGACTACGAAGAGAAGAAAAAGGCGAGAACAGGCGAGCACGGCTACGGTTTGAGGATTCTCAGAGACACCGCCGAAAAATACGGCGGACGGCTCGTGACAGACGACAAGGGAGACACCTTTACAGTTGTAATGACGATGAAAGCTGAAAATCAGCCGGCAAAAGACTAAAAATCACATGAAGAAAGCACCGCTCCGAAAAACGGAACGGTGCTTTCTTCATATCTGATATCAATCGTCATCGAGCTTGAGGACTGCCATGAACGCCTCCTGCGGCACTTCGACCGTGCCGAACTGGCGCATACGCTTTTTGCCCTCTTTCTGCTTTTCGAGCAGTTTTTTCTTTCGGGTTATGTCGCCGCCGTAGCACTTGGCGAGAACGTCTTTTCTCATCGCCTTGACTGTTTCGCGGGCTATTACCTTGCCGCCGATGGCTATCTGAATCGGAATCTCAAACAGCTGGCGCGGGATATTATCCTTGAGCTTCTCGGCTATCTTTCTCGCGCGTCCGTAAGCCTTGTCGGCATGGATAATAAACGAGAGCGCGTCAATTATATCGCCGTTTAAGAGAACATCGAGCTTGACGAGGTTCGAGCGGCGGTAATCGGTTATCTCGTAGTCAAACGACGCATAGCCGCGGGTGCGCGACTTTAGCGAATCGAAGAAATCATAGATTATCTCGTTGAGCGGCAACTCATAAAGAATGTCCACGCGGTCGGAGGCGATATAGGTCATATTTTTAAACACGCCGCGGCGCTCCTGGCACAGATCCATTATCGCGCCGACATATTCGGGCGGAGAATAGATATGTGCGTTTGTGAACGGCTCTTCGCTGTAGTCTATATTGACCGGGTCGGGATAGTGGGTCGGGTTATCTATCTCTATAACGCTGCCGTCGGTCAAGTTTATCTTATATATAACGCTCGGCACGGTTGTTACGAGGTCGAGGTCATATTCGCGCTCGAGGCGCTCCTGGATTATTTCAAGATGGAGCAGACCGAGGAAGCCGCAGCGGAAGCCGAAGCCGAGCGCGCCGGAGGTCTCCGGCTCATAAGAGAGCGAAGCGTCGTTGAGCTGGAGCTTTTCGAGCGCGTCGCGCAGGTTTTCGTAGTCCGCACCGTCGGCGGGATAAACGCCGCAGAAAACCATCGGATTCACCTTGCGGTAGCCTGCGAGCGGCTCTTTTGCGGGATTCTCCGCAGTCGTTACGGTATCGCCGACGCGGGCGTCGCTGACGGTCTTTATCGAGGCGGTGATATAGCCGACCTCGCCGGAGGTCAGTTCATCGGCGGGCTCCATGCTCGTGGCGCGCATATAGCCGACTTCAACGACCGTGAACTGCGCGCCGGTCGCCATCATGCGCATGGTGTCGCCTGGTTTTATCTTGCCCTCTTTTATTCTGACATAGACGATAACGCCCTTGTAGCTGTCATAGACCGAATCGAAGATGAGCGCTCTGAGCGGAGCGTTATCATCGGTCACAGGCGCGGGGATATCGAGAACGATGCGTTCGAGAACCTCTTCGACATTCTCGCCCGTCTTTGCCGAGACGCGCGGAGCGTTCGAGCAATCGAGACCTATGACCTCCTCGACCTCGGAAGCAACTCTGTCGGGGTCGGCGGCGGGCAAGTCTATTTTATTGATAACGGGGACTATCTCAAGGTCGTGGTCGAGCGCCAGATATGTGTTCGCGAGCGTCTGCGCTTCGATGCCCTGCGACGCGTCGATTATGAGCACCGCACCCTCGCAGGCGGCAAGGGAACGAGAGACTTCGTAGTTGAAGTCAACATGACCGGGAGTGTCTATGAGATTCAGCTCATAGACCTCGCCGTCGCTCGCGGTATAGTCCATTTTGACCGCGTGCGCCTTTATCGTTATTCCGCGCTCGCGCTCAAGATCCATGTTGTCAAGTATCTGAGCGGTCATATCGCGCTTTGCCACGGAGTCGGTGAGCTCGAGGAGCCTGTCCGCGAGGGTCGATTTGCCGTGGTCGATATGCGCTATGATGCTGAAATTTCTGATGTTTTCTTTCTTGGTAGACAATTTATTGATCCTTTCGTGGGTCTTTTAGTCAAGCTCGGTCACAAGGGTCTCTGCGGAGGGTTTGCCGATCCACATATCGCCGAAGCTCTGACCCGCTATCTCCTCGCAGCGCTTCATCTGCTCGGGGGTCAGCGAGCACTTGCCGGTCTCTTTCTTCTCTTTTATAGCCTCGGTTATCATCTTGTGATCCTCGCGGGTCATCTTATAAGTGAACACGCATACATAGACGAGAGCGACGAAGATGAGCGGCAGGATGCAGTAAGTCACCTTCAGTCCGAATATACCCTTGGCGGTCTGCTCGAGGGCGTTCGCACCCTCTGCGCCGGTACGGAAGCCGAAGCCCTTGAGAATAAATCCGGTGAACGCACTCATGAGACCGTTTATGGTCTTTTTAATAAGCGTGTTGAAAGTCGAGATAACGCCCTCGCGGCGGCGTCCGGTTATCATCTCGTCAACATCCGTGACATCGGGCTGGATATTTGTGGCGGTGAAGCCGGGGCCGGAGAAGCCGAAGTTATAGAGAATTATCGAAACAATGACGACCCAGAGCGGAGTGCTCTTGCCGATGAACAGGTTCATGATAAGTCCTGCCGCCATGAGCGGAGTCAGGAGCTTTCCGCACAGCTGCTTGCCCTTTTTCATAGTAAGCAGGTAGTTGACGGGGAAGCCGGATGCCTCAGCCGCGCCCGCTATCGTTTGCAGGGTGTTGAAATAGCCGAAGCGCTGGGCACTGTATTTGATGAAATACTGGTTGGAGTTTGCATAGAAGCCCTTTGCCATGGTGTACATCGAGCTCAGGACAAAATAGCGTCTGAACGCCTTGTTGCGGAAAACCTGCTTGTACTCTTCAAGCAGCATCGTCGCGTTGAAAGGCGGCAGCTTCATGTCGAGCGAGCTCGGCTCTTTCGTGCATTTGAAAGTCACGAGCAGCGGCAGCGAGAACCACAGGCACAACACTGCGCCGAAGAACATGAACTTCGGTCTTGACGCGGCGGTCATCTCCATGTTCGTAAAGCCGAGCGACAGCGACACGAGCAGGAACGACGAGACCATGCCGACGGAGTTCATTATATACTGCACGGAGTTATACTGGGTGCGCAGGGAATAATCGGGCGCGATAACGGGCAGCATCGCGACATGCGGCACGGTGACGAGAGTCAGCGCCGTGTTATAGAGCATATACGCGAGCATATAGTAGAGCATCGTCGCGGTCTTGTTGCCGGTCGCGGAGATACCGAACGAGTTCCACAGGCAGAAATAGGAGACGGCTATCGGAATAACGCCCCAGAGCAGATATCTTCTGTGTCTTCCGTATTTCGAGCGCGTGCGGTCGGTTATAATACCCATGACGGGGTCGGTGACGGCGTCCCAGATATGAGCCATGGCGATAACCATACCCGCCTGATCGACGCTGAGCTTCTCGACCTCGGTCAAAAACGACAGAAAATAGAGCGAGATGATGTATCCGCCGCCGCCGAAAAGTATGCTCGCAGCATTGTAGCCCACCATCGGACCTATCTTCTGAAAGAATGACGAAACTTTTGATTCCTGTCTTGCCACAGTCTTCCCCTCTTTGCTTTGTTTTCTCAAATATCTACCCATTATACTATAGATAATACTATAATTTTACATTAAAACACGGATTTGTCAATACGGTGTTGAAAAAGCCCCGAACGGGCAAAAAATATTTTTCAAGGCGGCTTTGACGAAAAAGTTTTTATTGCGCTTTTTATATCGATATTTCGTTACTGTTTATGTTTTTCAAGTCATTTCACACCATTATTTTCGGCAAAATGCACAGACAAAAACACATACCCGAAAAAGCGCACAAAAAGGCGGGCGGACAAGGGCTCAAAATCTATTTTACGCGCCTTGACTTTTGGCATTTTTTAGATTATTATAGGCTACAATGAATAATAGGGGAGTAAGCGCTTATGCTAAATAATACCGAAAAAACAATGGAAAAAATCGTCGCTCTGTGTAAAAACAGAGGCTTCATTTTCGCCGGCAGCGACATCTACGGAGGACTTGCAAACACCTGGGATTACGGCCCGCTCGGCGCAAGAATGAAGAACAACGTCAAGGACACCTGGCGCAAAAGATTCATTCAGGAGCGCAGGAACAGCTACGAGGTTGACGCAGACATTCTCATGCATCCGAAAGTCTGGGAGGCAAGCGGTCATATCGCCAGCTTCTCCGATCCGCTTCTCGACTGCAAGGAGTGCAAGATGCGCCACAGAGCGGACACGCTCATCGAGAACTTCGATCCCGACGCGCACCCCGACAAGATGACGAAAGAGGAGATGTTTGAGTTCATCAAGGCTCATTCGATCCCCTGCCCCCACTGCGGCAAGCACAATTTCACGGACATAAGAGAATTCAATCTCATGTTCCAGACCTACCGCGGAGTCACCAACGACGCAAAGAGCGTTATCTATCTGCGCCCCGAAAATGCGCAGGGTGAATATGTAAACTTCCTCAACGTCCAGCGTTCGATGAGAGCGAAGCTGCCCTTCAGCATCGGTCAGATCGGCAAGGCGTTCAGAAATGAGATAACCCCCGGCAACTTCACCTTCAGAACGATAGAGTTCGAGCAGATGGAGTTCCAGACCTTCTGCAAGAAGGGTTCGGACAATGAGCTCTACGACTACTTCAAGCAGTTCGGCAGAAAATACTTCGAGGATCTCGGCATAGCTCCCGAGCATCTTCGCTTCCACGACCACGAGAAGCTCGCCCACTACGCGAAAGCCGCGTGCGACATCGAGTTCCTCTTCCCGTTCGGCTGGGGCGAGATAAACGGCACCCACAACAGAACGGACTTCGACCTGACGAGACATCAGGAATACAGCGGTCAGAAGATGGACTATCTCGACCCCGAGACAAACGAGAAGTTCATTCCCTATATTATCGAGTCCACCTACGGACTCGACAGAACCGTACTCGCGCTGCTGTGCGAAGCATATGACGAGGAAGTTATCGACGCAGAGAAGAACGACACCCGCGTGGTGCTCCATCTCTCCCCCGTCGTCGCGCCCTACAAGGCCGCGGTACTTCCCCTCTCAAAGAAGCTTTCGGAAGAGGCTGTAAAGATTTGCGACGACCTGAGCCGCAAATTCATGGTCGATTTCGACGAAACCGGCTCCATCGGCAAGCGTTATCGCCGCCAGGACGAGATCGGTACTCCGCTGTGCATCACCTATGATTTCGACTCCGTCGAGGATCACTGCGTGACAGTGCGCGACCGCGACACGATGAAGCAGGAGCGCATCGCTATAGACGAGCTCGAGAGCTACATCGCTTCGCGCATCGAGTTCTGATTCAAATAAGTTTATAAAATCCAAAGGAGAGCGAAATATATGAAAGTAAATTTCACTGAGACTGTCCTCAGAGACGCGAACCAGTCGCTTATCGCGACCCGTATGCCCTATGAGGATTTCGAGGCAATACTGCCCGAGCTTGACAAGGCGGGCTACTATTCGCTCGAGTGCTGGGGCGGTGCTACGTTCGACTCATGCCTGCGCTATCTCGACGAAGATCCGTGGGAGCGCCTGCGCAAGATCCGCGCAAAAATGCCCAACACGAAGCTGCAGATGCTGCTGCGCGGGCAGAACATCCTCGGCTACAAGCACTACCCCGACGACATTGTCCGCCGCTTTGTGCGCGCATCCGTCAGAAACGGCATTGACATCATCCGTATCTTTGACGCGCTCAACGACGTCAACAACCTCAAGGTCGCCATTGAGGAGACCGTGAAGTCCGGCGCTATCGCCTCCGGCACAATATCCTACACCACCAGCCCCGTGCACACCCGCGAGAAGTACGTCGAGATGGTCAGGGAGCTTGCGCAGATGGGCGTCGGATCTATCTGCATAAAGGACATGGCGGGCATACTCACACCCGCTGCGGCGTATGACCTCGTCGCCGCGATAAAGGACGCGGTCGACCTGCCCGTCGTGATGCACACCCACTGCACCACCGGTCTTGCATACATGACCTATCTCAAGGGCATAGAGGCGGGCGCGGACGTTATCGACACCGCGATTTCCCCGTTCTCCGGCGGCACGTCGCAGCCTGCGACCGAGACGCTCGCCTACGCGCTCAGGGAGCTTGGCTATGAGGTCGATCTCGACCAGCCCACGCTTTATAAGATCGCGGACTACTTCAAGCCCATCCGCAACGAGTATATAAAGGACGGCACGCTCAATCCCATCTCCATGGGAACGGACACCCAGTGCCTCAACTACCAGATCCCCGGCGGCATGCTCTCCAACCTCCTCAGCCAGCTCAAGAGCCTCAACGCGCTGGACAAGTTTGACGCGGCGCTCAAGGAGACGCCCGCCGTGCGCAAGGATATGGGCTATCCCCCGCTTGTCACCCCGACGAGCCAGCTCGTCGGCACGCAGGCGGTGCAGAACGTCCTCGCTGGCGAGCGCTATAAGAATGTCGGCGCGGAGCTGAAGGCCTATTGCCGCGGCGAGTATGGGCGCACTCCAGCTCCCATCGACCCGGAGGTCCGCGCGAAGATACTCGGCGATGAAAAGCCCATCGAGGGACGCTACGCCGACACCCTGCCCACCGACACCTATGAAAAGGCCGCCGAAAAGCTCGGCAATACCGCAAGGTGCGAGGAGGACGTGCTCTCCTACATCGCCTTCCCCTCCGTCGCGGAGAAGTTTTTTGAAGAGCGCAGGGCAAAGGAAGAGAAAAAGGTGCGCTACTCCATCGAGGCGCTCTGAGGAGGCTGCTTATTATGGATATGGTCAATATTTCTCTCTCCACCGCCGCCGTAACGGCGCTGCTGGGATACCTCGTGGTCTTTATAGGGCTTATATTGCTGATGCTGGTCGTCATATTGATGAGCAGGTTCTTCATTGCAAAGAAGAACGCGGCCGCCGCTCCAGCCGCTGCCGCCGCGCCTGCCGCCGCTGAGGTGAAAAAGCCCGAGGCGCACGGCACTGCCGGCGAGCTCAAGCTCTACGATACAGACCCCAGAGACGCCGCAATGATCATGGCGATCGTCGCCGATACGCTCGGCAAGCCGCTCAATCAGCTCCGCTTCATTTCCATCAAGGAGGTCAAGGAATAATGAAATATAAAGTCACTCTCAATAACCGCGTATATGAGGTCGAGGTGGAAGAGGGCAGCGCGATGCTCGTGGACGAGTACGCCCTTGCCGCACCTGCCGCCGCGCCTGCCGCCGCACCTGCCGTCGTTCCTGCTGCCGCGCCTGCCGCTCCTGCCGCGCCGGCCGCCGCCGCGCCCATGGCAGCCGGAGACGTCGTCAAGAGCCCCATGCCCGGCAACATCCTCAAGATAAACGTCGCTCAGGGACAGACCGTCAAGGAGGGCGACACCCTTATAGTTCTCGAAGCAATGAAGATGGAGAACGACGTTGTTGCCCCGCGCGCCGGCACGGTCGCGCAGATCGTCGTGACCAAGGGCGCCGTGGTCGAGACCGGCTCTCCCCTCGTCATTCTGGCATAAGGGAGGAGACCTATGGATATACTCGGTACTCTCCGGGATCTGGCGCTGGAATCCGGCTTTGCCGCGTTCTTTACGACCGCCGGCGGCTGGAAGAACCTCGTCATGATACTCATCGCCTTTGTGCTTTTGTATCTGGGCATCGCAAAGAAGTTCGAGCCGCTGCTGCTGTGCGGCATCGCGTTCGGCTGCCTTCTCTCCAACCTCAGCTACTTTATCGGCATGGGCGAGAACGCCCTTTACCACCCCGAGCTGTGGTCGCAGTTTCTTGACAGCTCCAGCCCGTACTACCACAGCTACGGCTATATTATGAGCAACGCCGGGCTGCTGGACTTTTTCTACATCGGCGTTAAAGCGGGCATCTACCCGTCGCTCATCTTCATGGGCGTGGGCGCGATGACGGACTTCGGTCCGCTGCTCTCCAACCCCAAGAGCCTGCTGCTGGGCGCGGCGGCTCAGCTGGGTGTGTTTGTGGCGTTCCTGGGCGCCGTGATGCTCGGCTTCACCGGACCTCAGGCGGCGTCCATCGGCATAATCGGCGGCGCGGACGGGCCTACCGCCATCTACCTGACGACAAAGCTCGCGCCGGAGCTGCTCGGACCGATAGCTATCGCGGCGTATTCGTATATGGCGCTCATCCCGCTCATCCAGCCGCCGCTCATGAAGCTTCTGACGACGGATGAAATGCGCAGGGTGAAGATGGAGCAGACGCGCGAGGTCAGCAAGACGGAGAAGATCATCTTCCCGATAGTTGTGGCGACCTTCGTCATCCTCCTGCTTCCCTCGACCGCGCCGCTGGTGGGCTGCCTGATGCTGGGCAACCTCTTCCGCGAGACCGGCGTGACCGACCGCCTCTCCGACACGGCGCAGAACGCGCTGATGAATATCGTCACCATCTTCCTTGCGACCTCCGTCGGCGCGACGATGACGGGCGACAACTTCATCCAGCTTCAGACCATTTACATCATCATTCTCGGGCTTGTTGCGTTCTGCATCTCCACGGTCGGCGGGCTGCTGGGCGGCATCGCAATGTACTATGGCTCGGGCAAGAAGATAAACCCGCTGATCGGCTCTGCCGGCGTGTCCGCCGTGCCTATGGCGGCGCGCGTATCCCAGGATGTGGGGCGCAGGTACAACAAGACAAACTTCCTGCTCATGCACGCCATGGGCCCCAACGTTGCCGGCGTCATCGGCTCTGCGATCGCCGCAGGCTTCCTCCTCTCCGTCTTCGGCGGCTGAGAAGGATCCGGCTTTACATTCAAAAATCTCGCTTCCCGGCTGTGGGAAGCGAGATTTTCAATATCGTCAATATAGGAGAGGGCTACTTGTCCGCGCCTGTCTCTGCGGCGGGCGCATCGTCCTCGCCGCGCAGATCCTGCGGCAGGATGGCGGTGAGATCTTCTTTTGTTGGGGCGTCCATCTGCGCAACGCGGTTGGACTGACGGACAATCATGTCTTCAAAGCGGTTGCGCACGTCGCGCCCGTTGCCGAAGTTCCCGTCACGCTCGGCGTAGAGCCTGTCAAAGAGCTTCTTCGCCTCCTGCTCCGCCTCCGGCGTGAGAGTGTAGCTGTTTTTTCTGCACTGCGCGCGGAAAATCTCCATGAGCTGCTCGCCGTTATAGTCGGGAAAGAAGAAGCGTTTGTTGAAGCGCGACTCAAGCCCGGGGTTTGAGTTCATGAACTGCTCCATAGGATCGGTATACCCCGCGACGACGACGATGAGATCGTCGCGGTGATCCTCCATCGCCTTGAGTATCGTCTCTATCGCTTCACGCCCGAAGTCGTTATCGCCGCCGGAGGAGAGCGAGTATGCCTCGTCTATGAACAGCACCCCGCCAAGGGCGGACTGTATGACCTCCTGCGTCTTGAGCGCGGTCTGCCCGACATAGCCCGCGACAAGCCCCGACCGGTCAACTTCGACGAGCTGACCTCGGCTGAGCACGCCGATGGAAGCGTACAGCCCGCTTATCAGGCGCGCGACCGTCGTTTTGCCTGTGCCGGGGTTGCCGAGGAACACCATGTGCAGGCTCATCGGGGGGACGGGCAGGTCGTTTTGCGCGCGGAGCCTGCGCACCTTGACAAGGTTGATGAGGCTTTTGACGTCCTTTTTCACATTCTCAAGCCCGACAAGGGCGTCAAGCTGCGCCATAAGCCCGTCAAAATCGGGCTTCTCCGTCTCGCCCTGCGCTGCCGGCGCTTCCTTTCCGCCGGAGGCGGTCTGCGGCGCGGCGTTCGGCGCGGCGGGGATATGCTTTTCAGTAAAGGGCGGCGCGCCGCTTGTGACATAGTCCATCGGATCAAGACCCTCCTGCCCGCGTCCGACGCCGCTGGCATCGCATATGGCGGAGAGCCGGTCTATGCCCTCGGTTATGTACTCCGCCTCGGCAAGCGTCACCTCATCGTCCGCCGCTGCAAGATAGAGCATTATGTTGGTGAACATGCGGATGAATGTGCGGGAGATCTGCGTGCCGCGTTTGGCGTCATCCTCGGCGAGAGTCCAGAAAAAGAGCGGCGGCATGAACTCGTCGCTGGCGCACACGGAGCTTGTCAGCCCCCAGAGCATCCAACCGGGGCGCGGCTGATTGCGGGAGTATATCTCGTTGGCGAGGTCGGCGTGGCGCTGGGTGATGCCGCTGCCGCGGCTCCACAGCTGCAATGCGCAGCCTGTCATGAAGCTGTCCAGCTCCCTGGCGAAGGCATAGCTGCCGGAACGGTAAAAGGCATCGGTGTTCGCGGAATATATTTTGTGGAAATCCTCCGGGGAACGGCTCCAGGTTGTCGGCATAACGGCATGTCTCCTTAGTGCCCCGATTGGCAAAACCGTGCGTGCTCTTGTCAATCGTGGGTATATACTGCAACTATTATATTACAAAATCAGACCGGGTCAAGACAAAACATCACCCGGTCTGATCTTCCTGCATAATACCGGCTTACGGGCGGCGCCTGCCGTAGCGCACGGCGGCGCTCTTCGTCTCGCGGCGCGGCATGAGCTTTATCCCCTCGGGGATCCTGCCGCGCTCGCCGGAGACGCGCTTCCACACGGTCTCAAAGTCCGCAAGCTCTTTTTTATAGTCGCGTTCCATTGAAAACACCTCGTATCCTCGCCGTATTCTATGCCGGGGGTTGAAAAGATGTGAAAACTGTGCGATAATACCAGTACAGACTACTCTATAAAATGCAGACAGCGACGCTGCGGAGGGACGGATCATGCCCAGATTCTTTATGGCGGGAACAAATATACTCGGCGGTATGGCAATAATGCGCGGGCGGGACGCGGAGCATGTGCACGTGCTGCGTATGCGCCCGGGCGAGGATATGATAATCTGCGACGGTCAGGGGACGGACTATAAATGCCGCCTTGTCAGGGCGGACAAGGAGCAGGTGGAGGCGGAGGTCATAGAGGTCGTGCGCTGCCCGGCAGAGCCGAACATCAAGGTGACGGTGCT
>DJQG01000105.1:12541-13383 GCA_002438685.1 Ruminococcaceae bacterium UBA6392
GCAAAGCTCGGCAACGAGGAAAAGAAGCTGGAGCGCTGGCAGCGCATTTCAGAGGAGGCGGCAAAGCAGTCCGGGCGCGGCATTATCCCGCAGGTCGGCTGGGCGGGCGAGCTGGCGGACGCTTTCGACACGGCGGTGAAAAAGGACGTGGGGCTCTTCATGTACGAGACGGGGGAGCGCGAGGCGCTGAACGACGTGCTCGAGGCGAACAGGACCGCCGGAACCGCCGCGATAATTACAGGTCCGGAGGGCGGCTTTGCGCCGTTCGAGGCAGAGCTGGCAAAGATAGTGGGGCTGCACATCTGCTCCATGGGCGAGCGTATACTCCGCTGCGAGACTGCGCCGGTCGTGGCGCTGACGGCGGCGATGTACGCAACGGGAAATCTGGCGTGAGCGACCGGCACAGATACACGGCAGCAAAGATGGACGATTGTTTCGGAACCTGAGACTTTTGCGAGCGATTACCATAATGCTCTGGAAAATATTGCAGGGCTTCACATAATTGCTTTGAATGACGGAACAGGCGAGATGGTGTTTCAATGCACAAAAGACGATGGAAGCACTGCACAATATATCCTTGCTCTTTCTATCTCACGGCATCAGAAAACCCATCTCCAAATTGATTCAGTTTCCTTCAAAGAGCGCGCGTAACGATTCCGGTTTTCCTGTCTGCGGCAGCCTTTCAACAGGCTGCCGCATTTTTTGGAAGTTGAAGCAAGCGCGTACCTATTTCATTACCTTTTCCAGCAAGGATTGATAGCTATCCACCACATCATAAACCACATTTCCGTTGCTGATTGCTTTGAAATGCTCTCTTGCACAGTGGATTTTGGATTCCTCAA
>DJQG01000106.1:0-12977 GCA_002438685.1 Ruminococcaceae bacterium UBA6392
AAATAATAAAAAGGCAGAAACATTCACGGTCACCGCGAAGCGATTTATGATAAGCTGCATACTCATTCTGAGCATGACCGGGCTCGCGGCGGGGATATCATATGCGGGCGGCAACTCGCGGCACATGGCCATGGGAGAGAGCGGCAGCACAGTGGCACTCGCCCACAGCGAAAAGAAGCTCGAGCTCAATATAAACGAAAAGACGGCAGTGACATTCAATCTGTCACTGCCGGAAAAGTACAGGGATTATTTATATTTTCTGCCCGCTCCGCTGAGCGGCATAGTATGGCTCATCGGGCTCATACCCTGACTGCAAGCTTCTCCGCCTCGGCGCTGTCGGGAGTCACGAAAGCGGTGTTATACACATGATAGATAACCTTGCCGGGCTTCGCGCCGACGGGCTTTTTGAGGTTCTTCACCCGTGTATAATCAACCGGCACATTTGACGATTCTCTCGCCCTGCTGTGATAAGCTGCGAGGCGCGCCGCCTCTTCGAGCGTCGAGTCGGGTATCTCCATACCCTCGGCGCAGATTATGACATGTGAGCCGGGTATCTTCTGCGTATGGAGCCACATATCGCCCTTTGCGGCGGTTTTCAGCGAGAGCTTATCGTTCTGAACATTGTTTCTGCCGACCAAAATTTTGAATCCGTCTGTAGACCGGTACTCCATCGGAGCGCTCGGCTTCTGCAGACCTTTTTTATTTTGGACGCTCTTTCTCTTTATATATCCGGACGCCGCAAGCTCGGCGCGGATCTCGTTTATCTCGCCGAAGCCCGAAGCGCGGCTGAGTGCATCGGAGACGGTATCGATATACTGAAGCTCCGCCTCGCCCTGTTCAATGAGCGTTGCGAGCATCTGCTCCGCCGTCTTTGCTTTGCGGTATTCTTTGTAATACTTCTGCGCGTTTGCGCTCGGAGAGAGCGCGGGATCGGCATTTATGCGGCGAGGCTTGTTTTCGTTATAGTAGTCCGCCACTTCGTAGAACGGCACGCCCTTGCCAAGCGTGTGCTGATATGCGGTTATCAGCTCGGCGTTTATCCTCAGTTCGTCTTTATCGGCGCAGGCGGCGAGCTCGGCGCGCTGATTGTTGAGTCTGCGGCTTATTCGCGAAGTCGCGTTGCTCAAAAGCTTCTGAAGATCGGACGAGCGTTGACGCGTGCGGTCTATTCTGTCGCGCTCGCTGTAGAATTCATCGAGAAGCTGAGAAAAACTGTCATAGCTCTCGGAGGTATACGCCGTGCCATACTGGCGAATCTCTTCAAAAGAAAAATCAAAAGGCTTGCCGGATTCGTCCTTGAGCATAGTCGGCTTGCCGGAATTTAAATCAAGCCTGTTTTTTATGCTCTCAAGTGCGGCACATACTCGCTCGCGCTGTGCTTCATCGGCGCGGCCAATTTGAACATCTCCGCCACTCGTCTCCGCTATCTCGCGGCATATGAGCGGAGACGCGCCCTCGACACAGCTGAGCAGCGAGGACGAGAGCATCTTTGAAGAGAAAGAGAACACGGTTTCGGTCGTCTTTTCCGCAGTCTCTTCGAGCAGGCTCAGTTTGTTCTGCGCGGGCGGGTCATGGTATTCGCCGCCGGGCAGTATCTGCCTTACGGAGGACTGAGTGCAGTCGATACGCTTGACGGCATCGACTATCCTCCCCGACTCGGAGACGAGAATCAGGTTACTGTGCTTCGCCATAATCTCGGCGTAGAGCGTTAGCGCAACTTTATCGCCGAGCTCGTTTGTGGCAGAAAAGTCTATAACGAGCACGCGGTCAAGCCCGTTTTGGCGCACATCGGTTATCTGCGCGCTCGTCAGATGCTTTCGCATGAGCATGCAGAACATCGGCGGCACTGCCGGATTCTCCGGCGCGCGGGAGGTCAGATGGACGCGCGGGCTGTTTGCGGACGCGGAGAGAAAGAGCTTCTTTGCGCCGCTCCTGTCGCGCAGATGCATAACAAGTTCGTCCTTTGAGGGCTGATGCACCTTTTCGACACGGCATCCGACAATATCGCGGCTAAGCTCTTCTGTTAAAAAATGCAATGTAAATCCGTCAAGCGGCATAAGTAAAACTCCAGACTAATATATCAGATAAAATGGGTCGGAGACTGCCGGGAAATAACAAAGAAGTCGACACCTGCGACAGTCTTTTCAAGATAATCAAAAATTGTTTTGACGACCGGATTTTCGGTCTCGAAATGCCCGGCGGCAACAAGAGTGACTCCGCAGGCGGTCGCGCCCAAAAATTCATGGTGCGCAACGTCGCCGGAGACAAGCGCTTCACAGCCGAACGCGAGCGCATCGGAGAAAAATTCGCCGCCCGCCCCGCCGCACAGGGCGACTCTCTTTATATTTCTGCCTCCGTCGCAATAGCGCACATGGCAGCAGAGCCTCTGCGAGACAAGCTCCGCAAAGCGTTTTGGCGAAAGCTCCTCTTTGAGCTCACCCGCTCTGAGAAGCATTGTTCCGGCATTCGGGGAGGAAATCTTGCGGACATTCTCAAGCCCCAAGCAATGCGCCAGAACATCGTTGACGCCGCCGTCCGCGCAATCGAGATTTGTATGGGCGCAGATGGCGTTCATGCCGTATTTTGCCAACAAATAGACAGGATCGTGCGCGCCGAGATTTTTTATCGGATGGAAAATGACCGGGTGGTGGCTTATTATAAGCTGCGCCCCGGCTTCGTGCGCTTTTTCAACGGCATCGGGAGTTATATCAAGCACGACAGCAGCTCTTGTGACCTGCGCCGAGCTTTCGCCGACGAGCAGACCGACATTGTCCCACTGCTCATGGACATCAAACGGACAAAACGCGTCAAGAGCCTTATAAATATCACCGACAACAGCCATCACTTTTCTCCTTCGTTCAAAAAGCTTTCCATACCGAGACAGGCCTTTTCGCAGTACTCCGCCTCGTCGAGCTTGAAGTTCGCTTCGCGCAGGGACGACGCGCGTATTTTAAGCCGTTTATGCTGTCTCTCAACAAGTTTTCGCGCGATATCATCGTTTGGGTCGAGCTTTCCGTAGAACTCGTAGCCCTGCGGGAAAACTTCGATTTTTCCCGAATACTCGGCACACATGACTGAATATATGCGCCCGTCGTCGCGGCAGGTGCGCTCTTCGATTATATCAAAGCCGTTATTGCAGAGAAACAGTCTGACTTCTTCGGCATGGGACATCGGCTGAAGTATCAGCCTTATGTTTTTGTTTTTTATCCACTCGGTGCGTTCGAGCAGTTTGGCGATAAGTATTCCGCCCATTCCCGCCATTATTATATCATCCGCCTCGCCCGACGAAAGCTCGTCGAGTCCGTCGGAGAGACGCAGAGTTATTTTATCCGCAATGTTCCGGCGTTCGAGCGTCTCTGCAGCGTTTTCAAGCGGACCTCTCCGCAAGTCACAGGCGAGCGCGCGCGGGCAAATGCCATTCAGGATAAGGTATGACGGAAGATAGGCGTGGTCGGTACCGATATCGGCAGCGACCACGCCCTTGCGCACCATATCAGCCGCCGTTTTCAGGCGGGGTGAAAGCACGATCATTACTTTGAAGCGAGATACTCGTTGATCTCGTCAACAAGGGAATCGACATCAACACCGTGAACCATGCAGGCCTGCTCAACACTCTCGCCTCTGGAAGCGGGGCAGCCGAGGCAATGCATACCCATCTCAAGGAAGTACTTCGCAGTACCTCTGTCAGCGTCAAGTATATCTCCGATAAGCATATCTTTTGTAATTTCGGTCATAATACAACTTCCTTCCTGTTTATACTTTCATTTTACCACAGTTTCGGCGGCATATCAATTATTTTTCGAGCTTTTCGCGGTCGATAATAATTGATTCTATTATATATCTCGGACGGTGCTTGGTCTCTGAGTATATCTTGCCGATATACTCGCCGATAATGCCGAGCATGAACAGCTGAAGTCCGCCGAGCGCCCACACGGATGCCCCTATACTCGCCCATCCCGCGACGGTGTGACCTGTCGCCTTGCCGACGATGCAGTAGATAAGCATTGCAAGGCACACGAGCAGAGAGAATATGCCGAGAGTTGTGGCAATCTTGAGCGGTCTGACGCTGAACGAGGTTATTCCCTCAAATGCGAACGAAAGCATCTTTTTCAGTGGATATTTCGACTCGCCCGCAAGCCGCTCCTTGCGCTCATATTCGACAGTAGAAGTCCTGAATCCTATCTGCGGCACTATTCCGCGCAAAAACAGATTAACTTCGTCGAACTCGCTCAGTGCATCGAGAGCGCGGCGGCTCATGAGTCTGTAATCGGCATGGTTGAAAACTATCTCAACGCCCATTGCCGCCATGAATTTATAAAAGCCTTCGGCGGTGAAGCGTTTGAAGAATGTATCGGTTTTGCGCGAAGAGCGCACGCCGTAAACTATATCGTCACCCGCAATAAAGTTGTCCACCATCTTTTCAATGGCGTTGACATCGTCCTGGAGGTCGGCGTCGAGGCTTATCACGGCATCGGCATATTTTCTCGCGGTCATAAGTCCCGCGAGAAGAGCGTTCTGATGTCCCTTGTTGCGGGAAAGATTTATACCGGCAAAGATGCGGTCATCGGCGCAAAGGGCACTTATTATATTCCACGTGCTGTCTTTTGAGCCGTCGTTGACAAAAGCTATTTTGCTCTCGGGCGATATCTTGCCGCTTTCCATCATAGACTGCATGACGGCTTTCAGCTGCCTTGAAGTCTCTGGCAAAACTTCTTCTTCGTTATAGCACGGAACAACGAGCCATATATTTTTCATTTTCTCTGTCTCCGTAGTATTTGATTTGCTGCACAATTTAGCACTGATAATATAGCATTTCCGTTCTCTGTTGTCAATAAAACGTGATGTTTGTTCACAAACACAAACAAATACAAAAAGAGTGTTGCAATACAGGCGATTTTGTGATTTAATATATCGGTGCAACTTTTTTACAAAAAATTTTATCCGAATGAGGGATCTTTAATGGCGAAAAAACGAAGCAGCTTTACAGGGCGCATCGGTTTCGTTCTGGCAGCAGCAGGCTCTGCGGTCGGACTCGGAAACCTTTGGCGTTTCCCCTATCTCGCGGCAAAATACGGCGGCGGAATCTTCCTGCTCGTATATATTATTCTTGCGGTAACATTCGGCTTTGCGCTGATGGTGACGGAAATAGCCATCGGCAGAAAGACAGGACTTTCCTGCATCGGCGCATACAAGAAACTTGACAAACGTTTCGGCTTCATGGGCTGGCTGTCCGCACTCGTGCCCGTTATCATAACCCCATACTACTGCGTTATCGGCGGCTGGGTTCTCAGATATTTCGCCGAGTTCGTCTCGGGTCACGGCAAGGATCTTGCCACAACATCCGCCGATTTCTTCTCGAACTTCATCGGAATGAAGGGCGGCATAGTTGATAACCCGATGCTCTGGTTCATCATATTCGTCGCGCTCACCTCCGCGGTTGTTATATTCGGCGTTGAGAAAGGCATCGAAAAGGTCAGCAAGGTAATGATGCCGATACTCGTTATACTCTGCATAGTTATCGCCGGTTTTGCGCTGACAATTGACGGCGCGCTCGCGGGTCTCAAATATTACCTGCTGCCCGATTTTTCAAAGTTCTCTTCCGCAACCGTTCTCGGCGCGCTCGGTCAGCTGTTTTATTCAATGTCGCTGGCAATGGGTATCATGATAACCTACGGCTCATACATGAAAAAAGAGGACAACATTGAAAAGAGTGTGCGCCAGATCGAGATATTCGACACCGGCATAGCTCTTCTTGCGGGTCTCATCATTATCCCCTCTGTCGTCGCATTCAACGGCGGTTCGGCTGACGGAATCAATGCAGGTCCCGGTCTTATGTTCATCACCCTGCCCCAAGTCTTCAACGCCATGGGTTCAATAGGCGGCGTGGTCGGCACACTGTTCTTCCTGCTCGTTTTCTTCGCGGCAATCACTTCTTCCATCTCCCTCATGGAGACGGTCGTTTCAATGGTCAGAGACAAGTTCCACTGGAACCGCATCCCGGCGACCATCGCGGTTATGGTAGGCATGATAGCCATCGGATCGCTCTCCGTCCTCGGCTACGGTCCGCTTGCAAACTTCAAGATTTTCGGTATGCAGATGCTCGACTTCTTCGATTTCATCTCGAACTCCGTGCTCATGCCCATCGTCGCTTTCCTGACCTGCATTCTTATCGGTCATGTTGTCGGCACAAAGGTCATCGCGGACGAGGTCGGACTTTCCGCCAAGTTCACGGGCGAGAAGCTGCACCGCGTGATGATAAAGTGGGTAGCCCCGATTCTTCTCGTTGTTATCCTCGTCGCGCAGGTTCTTTCCGCCTTCGGCATCATCACGATCTGACAGATAAATTTAACGGCGCACCGTCTAAAAAAAATCAGGCGGTGCGCTTTTTTGCTATAAGATAGACGGATATATATATACACACGCAGAGCAGAGTGAAGTTGTTTCCGGTTTTAATGAGCAAGATTATCCCGCACACGGTCAGAGGAATCAGCAAAACGGCGGCAAAGATATCAACTGCCCTTTCAGCCGTGCGCTCCTCATATTTGAGCAGCAGCAAGCTTTTGAGCGCCGACGCGCCGTCCATCGGCTCGACGGGCAGGAGATTGAAAACACCTATCCCCGCGCTTAGAGCCGCAAACTTCAAGGCATTGGGATACACTCGCGCAAACGGCAGAGCGGCAAGTGAAACGATAAAATTCGCCGCAGGTCCCGCAATGGCGCAGACAGCCTCTCGGCGGTAATCGAGGCACGATTCTCCCCTCTCTATCCTCATGCCGAACACGCCGAGGATTATCGCATCGGGCGGCGCGGAACAGAGCGACAAAAGCAAAATATGCCCCGCTTCATGCAGAACACAGCAAAGAAAAACAAGCAGTGCCGTTCCGCTTTTGTCGAGCATAAGAATAACGGCGGCAGACGCGGCGAACGGAAAGCCTAAGTCAATGCGGGTCGTTTTTATATAAAAATGCATCAGATATTTTCGCCGAAAAGCAGACGCGCGGGATCATATTTAAGCCCGTTTATCCGCACTTCAAAGTGAAGATGCGGTCCGGTCGCCATGCCCGTTGAGCCGACGAGGGCTATCGTCTCGCCTTGGCGAATAACCGCGTTCATGGGAGCCAATATCTCGGAGCAGTGACAATAAAAAGTTTCAAGCCCGTCCGCGTGGGTCAGGCGGATATACTTTCCGGCAATTTCATCCTCGCCGACCTTGGTGACGGTGCCGTAAAATGCGGCGGAAATCGGACTCCCCTGCGCCGCCGCGATATCGAGTCCCGAATGGAGCGACGCTTCGCCGGTGAACGGATCCTCACGTCTGCCGAACGGCGAGCTGACCCTGCCGCTGACGGGCATATACGCGCTCATCGTTGTGTAATAAGGCGAAAAGCTCATTCTATACGCCTTTACAACGAGTTCCGACGAGCCTTTGCCGAGGTTTTCGGTGCTCGTTTCGGAATCTTTATCGTTGTCGGCGAGCGCGCCCGCGGGTTCAAACACGAAGCCCGCGGCGCTTTTTATTTTTCCCCATGCTTCGTGTGCGTTTATGCTATACTGCATGGCGGATTTATATGTATTCTTAATCGTTTCAAAGCTCGCGGGAGAAAGCTTGCTTATGCCGAAAATCAAGCCGACGGCGGCAGCGCATATAATGAGCTGAAGCAATATCAAACGCACCCCGGCATCGCCGTCCTTTTCGCGTTTTACATTCGGCTCAGCGTCGAGTCCCATCTGCGCGCGGTATTCTTCGCGCGTCATGCGTCCGTTTTCCGAGTCCATACATCCGCCTCCAAAATAGATATCATTTAAATCTATGCGGACAGGTCGGATAATATGAAAAAAGGCCGCCGCATTCAGATGCAGCAGCCCGAAATATCGAATTTTCTCAGCCCTTGAGACCGCGTTCCTGTCTGTCCATATCCTCAACGACGATATCGTATATCTCGCCGAGAGACGCGCAGTATTCAAGCACCTTCCACGGCTCATTGGTATGGAAATGGATCTTTATCAGCTCTTCATCGCCGACGGCAAGCAGGCAGTCGCCCTTGAAATGCTCGATGAAATAATCGTTTATAATATCTTCGTCAAGATCGTGACCGTCGATAAGAAGCTGGGTATCGTATCTGAATTCAAGCATGATTTTTCTCCTTTTGCGCCTTGTCATATATTATATCCCTGCATCGGCGGGATATCACAACGATATGTATTTTAACACAGGAACGCAAAAATGTGTATAAACAATCTGTAAACATTCGAACAAAAAAGACCCGCCGAAACGGGTCCTTGATTTATCAATTTATCAGTCCGAATAGCCTGCGATGAATTCACGGGTACGCTCGGATTTGGGATTGTCGAACACCTCTTCGGGCGTTCCCTCCTCCTCGATAACTCCGTTATCCATGAAGATTATCCTGTCCGCCGCCTCGCGTGCGAAGCTCATTTCGTGCGTGACTATAACCATCGTCATCTTTTCGGCGGCGAGGTCTTTTATGACCCTGAGAATCTCTCCGGTGAGTTCGGGGTCAAGTGCGCTCGTCGGCTCGTCGAAGAACAGAATCTTCGGCTTGAGAGCCATTGCGCGTGCTATCGACACGCGCTGCTGCTGACCGCCGGAAAGCTCGCAGGGATAATTATTCATCTTCTCGCCGAGTCCGACTTTGCGTAGAAGAGCCTTGCCGTTTTCATCTATCTCGGCAAAGATAGCCTTGCGGTTCTTCTTGAAATCCGGGCGGCTCTTCGCATGGATTTTTGCGGCGAGAGTGACGTTTTCGAGCGCAGTATACTGCGGGAACAGATTGAAGGACTGGAACACGAGCCCTATCTTGAGCTGATTCTCGCGCTGCTGCTGAGCGGAGAGCTTATCGGTATTGCTGCCGTCAAAAACAACGCCGCCGTCAACGATTATCGAGCCGCTGTCCGCAGTTTCAAGCATATTGATGCAGCGCAGCAGAGTTGTTTTTCCGCTGCCCGACGAGCCGATTATAGCGAGGACATTCTTCTCCTCAAGCGAGAAGCTTATGCCTTTGAGAACTTCGGCATCGCCGAAGGATTTTTTGAGATCTTTAACTTCAAGTATAGACATGATCAACCTCTGTAATAGTTAAGTTTCTTTTCGAGCGCATTGAAGAGCAGAGTGAGAACTCCGCAGAAAACGAGATAGAATATCGCGGTATAGAACAGCGGCCAGATTATGGCGTAAACCTTAACAATATTCTGAGCCGACATAATAAGCTCGCCGACTGCGATAACATTCGCGAGCGAAGTATCCTTGACGAGCGTAATCACCTCGTTGCTCATCGGCGCCATGATGCGCTTGACGACCTGGAACAGCACTACTTTGAAGAAAGTCTGGGTCTTCGTGAGTCCGAGCACCTGACCCGCCTCATACTGACCGACCGGAATGCTCTCTATGCCGCCGCGGTATATCTCCGAAAAATACGCCGCATAGTTGATTATGAACGCTATGATAACGGCGATTATGCGCGATCTGAACGGCGTGCCGAACACGAGACCGGGAACATAAAAGACGACCATGATCTGGAGCATCAGCGGCGTTCCGCGGATCACCCACACAAAAGCGCGGCTGATCCAGCGCAGGGGCTTGAAACGGCTCATCGAACCGAGAGCTATCGGCAGACCGAGCGGTATAGCCGCGACAAGGGTTATAAAAAATATCAACAGCGTATATTTAAAGCCCCCGAGCAGCTGAGCGTTGACGCCGAGAAAATCCATTTATTTATCCTTCTTCCTTTGAGGTTATCTAACTTCGATATATATTAAACCATTTTTGAGCACAGCGCAAGCCCCGCCGCAAAATTCGGCAGGACCTGCGTGATATTCAGTTTGTTGCTTTACTGGGCGATGATTCTGCCGGAGAGGTTATACTTGTCGGCAAGCTTTGCAAGCGTACCGTCATCGTAGAGCTCTTTGATAGCGGCGTTGATCTTCGCGGTGAGCTCGGTGTCGCTCTTGCGGATACCGACCGCATAGACCTCGGAGTCCGCGCTCGAGATGACATCGACTATCATAAGATCGTCATAATCGGTTCCCTCGCCGATGCTTCCCGCTGCGGTAACAGCGTCGATTATCGCGATATCGGCAGTCTTGCTCTTGACTTCCATAAGCGAAGTGCCCTGATCCTTGACGGGGAGGTAGCTCTTGCTGAGTCCCGCATCCGCCTTGACGGCTATCTCGCCTGCGGAGCCTGCTTCTGCGACAACCTTAGCACCGCTCATCGAAGCGAGATCCTTATACTTTGCAGCGTCAGCCTTGCGGATAACGGCGACCTGAGAGTTGTTCATGTAAGCGCTGGAGAAGTTGATCTGGTTCTTGAGCTCGTCCGTTGCGGTCATGCCGTTCCAGATGCAGTCGATGGTTTTGGAGTTGAGTTCGGTAACTTTCGAATTCCAGTCAATTTCCTGGAACTTTGCGGTCACGCCGAGCTTCTCGCAAACAGCCTTGGCAAACTCGGTCTCGAAGCCGACAAGCTCGCCGTTCTCCATGTAGTTCATGGGTCTGAAGTAAGTAATTCCGATGACCAGCTCGCCCTTATCTGCGATGTAGTCCCAATCGGTCTTGTCGTTCTTTTTGCAGCCTGCAAAACCGAGTGCAAGCACAAGGGTCAGAACCGCGAGTACAAATGCAACAATTCTTTTTTTCATGGTGTGTTCCTCCGTGTTGTTTAGTATGGTTGTATGATATCACATTACTATGCTAAAGTCAACGCTTTTTTTCAAAATTTTTTACTATCTGTGAAACGGTTAAAAATGATTCTTACAGCCGCAAAATTTTATACAAAACCACGGCATAGCAATACCTCCCGGGTCAAAACCCGGGAGGTACGGTTATTTGTGACACACTCTCAGTGCTTCTTCCCCTGCGCCGCGACTTTGTTTATTTTTGCGGCTATAACTTCGGGATCGCCGAGATACTGCTTGGATATTACATTGAAATTGTCATCGAACTCGTAGACGAGCGGAACGCCGGTCGGGAGATTAACTTTCATTATCTCGTCCGGAGTCAGCTTTTCAAAATGCATGACGAGTGCGCGCAGAGAATTGCCGTGAGCCGCGATAACAACACGCTTGCCCTCGCGCATTTTCGGCGCGATCTCGTTTTCAAAATAGGGAACGGTTCTTGCAATCGTGTCCTTGAGACTCTCGCCGAGCGGAAGCTCCGACTTATCCTCGTCTCTGTACTGAGCCTGATTGGCGGGGTTGCGCTCATCGGTAGGCTCGAGCACGGGCGGGCGCACATCGAACGAACGCCGCCAGATGAGCACCTGCTCCTCGCCGAATTTCTCGGCGGTCTCGGATTTGTTCAGCCCCTGGAGCGCGCCGTAGTGGCGCTCGTTGAGCTTATATGATTTTATAACGGGAAGCCATGCCCTGTCCATGACGTCAAGCACTGCATCAAGAGTATGGATGGCACGCTTGAGATAAGACGTATAGCAAATATCGAAGTCATATCCGCCGTCGAGCAGGGCTTTTCCCGCGGACAGCGCCTCTTTTCTGCCGTTGTCGGAGAGGTCGACATCCGTCCAGCCAGTGAAGCGGTTTTCGAGATTCCATTCGCTTTCTCCGTGGCGAAGCAACACAAGTTTCATTTTTACACAGCTCCTTTGTTTTCAGATAGCGCGGACTAACCGCATATCTATTATATACCAAATAAGTTCGATTTTCAATTTTATTTTCGATTTTTATTTGATATCACATGCCATCTTTTGAGCTGGCGGCGGTAGAGAATATATCCGACTGCTCCGGCGACGGTCTCGGCGACAGGGAAAGCTATCCATGTGTAATCAAGCCCTATCTTCGACAGCGCCCAGAACACGGGCACGAGGCAGAATATCTGCCTTGTCAGCGAGAGCAGCAGGCTCGCCGCTCCCCTGCCTATCGCCTGGAAAAACACCGGGAGCATCAGCGAAAACACAGCGGAAATGAAGCTGCATCCGATTATCGGGAACGCCTTTTTGCCGATTGCCATAACCTGCTCCGAATCGGAGAAAATATGCAAAAGCTGCGTCGGCAGGAAGATGAAGCAAAGAACGCCGACGATCATAAATGAGAGGGATATGAGCATCGATTTTTTCATCGTTTCGCGGCACCGGACATAGTTATTCCGCGCAAAGTTGAAGCTTATGACCGGCACGATGCAGGTCTGAAGCCCTATCAGCGGGATAAAGAAGAAGCTCTGCGCTTTGTAATATAGTCCGAGAACCGTGACCGCCGAATCGGAGAAGCCCGCAAGGATCATGTTGAGCATTACAATATATACTGTATAGAGCATCTGCATGATTATCGAGGAATAGCCATAGCGATATATCCGCGCTGTGCAAATTTTGAACTCATCCCACTTGGGCGGCTTGCAGAAGCCCTTGACGCCGACTATCACGGCGGCGATAACCTGACCCGCAACGGTCGCATATGCGGCGCCCGCAATGCCGAGAGACGGAATAGATCCGACGCCGAAGATAAGTATCGGATCGAGCACGACATTTGTCAGCGCTCCGACGACCTGCGCTATCATAGGCAGGCGCATATTCCCGCGCGACTGATGCACCTTCGACCAGTTGCTCTCGAGAAAAGTTCCGATGCTGCCGATGCAGGCTATTTTTCCGTAGGTCACCGCCTGTTCGATAGCTCCGGGCTCGGTCGCGCTCGTCATAACATACGGGCGCATAACAAGAGCTGACAAAACGGCGAACACCGCCCACGAACAGANNCGGTATTGTTCGCACGGCGTTCGTTATTCTGGGCATATTTTCGCGCCATATATGTGTTGACTCCGACACCCGTTCCGACGGCGATAGCAATTATCACTATCTGTATCGGATACACGACGGTAACGGCGGTCAGCGCATCAGCGGAATATCTGCCGACAAAGAAGCTGTCAACTATATTATAGAGCGCCTGAATGAGCTGAGAGAGCATCACGGGCGGCGCAATCTTCAAAAGTATTTTTCCTATCTTTTCTGTTCC
>DJQG01000106.1:13067-23538 GCA_002438685.1 Ruminococcaceae bacterium UBA6392
TAACATTCCGTAAGATAAGCGAGCTTTTCAAAATTTTCGAGTCCGAGGGTTTCTATTGCCCTCTCCTCTATCGAAGTGATATCATCCATGAGCGGAGCGGCGTATTTTTCACCCTCGGGGGTCAGCACAAACGCTTTTTCGTGGCCGACGCTGTGCTTTGCGCTGACGCATATCGTGCCCGCCTTGCGCATGGCGGATATCACATTGTGTATCGTCTGGCGCGGGAGCAGGAAGCTGTCGCAGATCTGTTTCTGCGTGCAGAAGCCCGACTCGTGTATTGTATAGAGCACGAGCATTTCATTGTAGCCTATTCCGCGCATTGCCGACCACTTTGCATATGCGCCGCGGTATCTCACAAACGAGCGGTTCGCCCGAACAAGCAGGCTTTTCATCTGTTCATCCACAATAACATCTCCAACAGTCAAAATCCCAAATGGGATTTTAATACGTTTGTTGTCAGAAGTCAACAGTCAAAAGAGTATAAAAAAGTCCCCGAATTATCAAAGCTCGTTGCCGAAATGTTAAACTTATGAAACAGTTTAGAAAATCACAAAAAAATCATAGCAACAGGAGAAAATTTTTAATTAAAAAAATATTGACAAGTGCTTGTCTAATGCGTTAGACTAAAAGCGTAGTTTAATGCATTAGTCTAAGGAGATAATGAAAGTGTCAACACCTAAAGTATTTGAAAGTGAATACCGTTTTTGCTTAATTTTATGGGAAAATGAACCTATTGGCAGCACTGAGCTTGCAAAGATTTGTAAAGAAAAACTCGGTTGGTCAAGAACAACCACTTACACAGTAATTAAAAGATTATCAGATAGAGGAGTAGTTATAAATGAAAATGCCGTTGTTCGTTCTTTAATATCAAAAGAAGAAATTCAAAAAGCGGAAATAGATGAATTGGTACAAAAAAAATTTGAAGGCTCTTTACCGGATTTTATAGCAACCTTTACAAAACATCAAAAATTAACTGATGAAGAAATCAAACAAATTAAAAATCTGATTGATAAAGAATAGGCTATTTACAAAATGGAGTTTTTATTTTTAAAAAGCGTAAATATGAATATTGTTTTATCTTGGATAATTATTGCTATATTATTTGCGCGTGTTATGTTAAGAAAAAAGTCAAAACAAGTATGTTTTTCATTATGGGGGATTCTTTGTTTTAAATTTTTTATTCCCTTTTCTTTTGAGTGCAGATGGAGTTTAATTTCGAATATCGAAATATTTAATATAGAGAATATATATAACAGGAGTTTGGCGGTTATGTAGATGAATACATATGCTCGAGTCAGAAAATAACAAATGAGGGATTCAAATGAAGAGTATATTAAAGAGATTATTATTAGCTGCTTTATTATTCGTAAATTTATCAACGCTGCTGTTGGATTGGCAAGTAATTGAGGGAATAACTTCACGCAATGGTGTACTTGTTCTTTCCGGTAATATTGTTTTATCAGGTATTATTTTATGTATTTACTTTTTGAGTTTATTGCTTTATAAAAAGTTAAAGACAATATGCTTCATAAGCGGCTTATGCTCTCTTAGTATGTTGTTTGCACTTGAATTTTCCAAATTTGAATCGTATGGAAGATTTAGTAACTCAGCGATAGGTGTCTATTGGGGATTATTGACTATGATAATTACTATTGCGGCATTTATCTTGTTATTAAGAAAAGAAACGTTTCTTGCCGATAAATAAAAATAGGTGTGTCAATATTAGCACCTCTTCATGCACCCTGTTTTTGAGTTCGCTTTTGTGCAGAAGCTTTGAAAAGCTAAAAAAATTCGCCGTCCCCGCGCTCTGCGTCAGCGCGGCATACACGGCGTTTGTGACAGTCAGATTTATCTACATAAAAGTTTCGGCGAAGATAAAATAACACGGTGCGGATTTCCGTACCGTGTTATTTTATACAATAGTTATCTCTCAATCGGAGAAATCACGGGTTTCCCGTCTCTGTCAAGCAGAGGCGTCATGCCGCCTGCATAGCCCTCGGCGCGAAACAGATAATTCACACCGGTCTCTTTGTCGACCCAGATTTCCATCGTTGCCAATCCGCCCTGCGAATAGACATTTTCGAATCTTTCGTTTTTAGCTTTAGACATTATACTACCTCCGAAATTATTATTTTATCAGCACTGAGTATGCTGAGATTATCGAGCACATTTTTGTTTGAGAGCGCGGCGGCGAGATCGTCTGCGTCGCTCAATTTCCACTCTCTTATTCTGCATTCCATGTATCCGGCTCCTGTTCTTCGGGTTTAGGCTCTGTGGGCTTGGGAGCGGCGGGCTGAGGTGCCGCGGGAGCGCCTAAGCTTCTGACATACTGCTCGAGATCCGCGCCGTAACGCAGGACGAACGACAGGACTATCAGCACAATGCCGATAATTATACCCGTATTTTCAGTCTCATAGGAAGATGATTCAAATCCGTAATATGTATAAACCGCGGCGGAAAGCATGGACGCAACTACAGGCATAACGATGCAGATTATACCGAGTTTTTTCATTTTATCGGCACCCTTGGCGGTAAACGGAGTTTTCTCGCTGAGTTCAAAAACCAGATAGCTGCGGGCTATGACAAGAAGGATCGCATCAATCAAAGCTTCAAAGAACATTGAGAGAAGACCCGCAAGCGTCTCCTCTCTTGACAAATCCGTCAGCTCTTCGGTTATCATCTGAGACAGGACACTGCTGTCGAACGCATACAGTGAAACAAAACTCGATATCATGGCGGCAGCGGTGATAAAGCAAACCACCATAGCAATCGTGACAAGCACTTTGAACACGTGACAGGCTTTCTGAACTTTCATTAAATTTTGCATTTTGTTTTCCTCTTTTCCTTTTATTTATATATTCCGGCAAAGCCAGTTTTCAACTATCGGGGCGCCGGACCGAGCCATAAACGGATGCTCGCTGTTTTCGGACACTGTGAGCGAACAGCCGAACTTCTCCGCAAATGCGTGGACGGATTCTTCGGGCTGAAGATTGTCTTTTCCGCCGTAGAGTATGGCGGTCGGGANNCGGGATGCTCCACTGCGTTATCGGATGGGAGATTATATATTGATAGTAGTCCCAGCGCAGAGTATCAACGGGCGAGGGAATCTACTTTTTTCTTTCGAGCTCTGATTCCGTAACGCCCGACCAGAGCATCATATTTTTAACGAGCCGCTCCATATCTACTATCGGCGACTGAAACAGCACCTTTTCAAACGGTATTGCGTTATAGGCGTTGAGCGAAAAATATGCGCCGATACTGCACGCATAGAGGCTGACCCGCTCCCAATTCGCGAATGCGCAGTCGGATATGGCCTTGAGGTCGGCTACGCCGTCCTAGACATCGCATCTCTTCGAGTCCGTGCGCTCGCCGTGTTCGGGTAGGTCAAAGCTCAGCGTCTGACAGCCCTTTGTTTCGGCTATTGCGACAAAGCTTTCGGCATATTCCTTGCGGCTCATCTTGCCGTGGACATGGACATAGACTCTATTTGAATCCTCGCCCCAAAGTATAGCCGGGATATCGCCGAGCATGAATTTTTGCGTTTTTATTTTATCTCCCTATATTTGCCGGTCTTGCATGAGAAGCTGCGCAGACCAGTTCTTTTTATTTTTAAGAGACTGTCCATCTCATCGGCGGCGCTTTCGTATCTTCCGTTGGTGTGGTGAACCAATATGTAATCGACTTCTTTTATTTTTCCGCTTGCCGCATGGCAGAACGCCCTGACGGGGGCGGCGAGGTTAAACACCCATATCGACGAGCAGACGGTCACATGGTCAAACGCCGAGAGGTCAACATCAACGGGCTTTATCGGCATCTCCAAGCGGTGCATTCCGAATCTTCCGCACCACCAGAAGCCGAGAGTTCCCTCGGTCAGCTCGGTCGATTTTATCTCATAGACCGCAGCTCCCGTGCGGTCGGCTTCTTCAAGCGCCTTTTTTCTGACATAGCCCATGCGGGAGAAGAACACGACGAGGTGCGACGGATTGGAGTCGATATTTTTATAGCTTTCTTCGTTTATTTCAAAATGCTCCTGCTTATAGAATATTACTGCGGCGTATCCAGTTGCCGCCTGCAGGAAACCGAAGATAAAATACGAGGTGGACATGAAATTGAACGGGAACATATAAAACTGAATGCATATCCAGAGCATCAGAGTTATTCCGAATATCATTGAGCAGACTGCGCCGGATTTTTTCTTCGCGAACAGCAGAGCCGCGGCTATAAGATTGGTAATGCCGTTGACTATGAGCAAAGCTATTCCCGAAAATACAAAATCGGTGAAGAGCACATCCGCGAACGGCAGTTTCTTGAAATAGGGAAGCATCGCGTCCATTCCCATAAGCCCGCCGCTCGGGTCAATAAGCATCGTGACAGCTCCGCCGACGGCACCGATGCCGATAAATAGCGTCCAGAATATTGATATCTTCCGCGCCGTGTTGAATCTCGAATGTGGCGCGACTTTCTTATTTTTCATTATAAAAGACCTTCTTCCCGGCTGTCAGCGCACAAATTCTCTGATAAGACCTATTATCAAAAGGTGAAGAGGATAATATTCATAGAACAACCGTTTCATGAATCTGTTGATTTTTGGGTTTCGTCCGCGCTTTCCGTTATACAAAAACAGCAGCGGTATCGCGAGCGCGACGCAGAGCTGTATCAGCCCGTATATCTTGTCGATAGCGAAGAAATATACAACGGCATATACCGCAGCCCAGAGCATAGACCAGGCTATCTGCTTTTTCGGCTCTCCCCTGTTCGTGCCTATAGACAGCACGCTCAGCGACGCTATGCAGCTCCAATCGGCGGGCAGCGCGACGGCGCAGATGAGCAGAGTCAAAATCACTTTTGCGGGCATTTTGATTTTGTCGTTATCCGCTATTCGCAGCAGGACGAGTCCCCACGCGAGCGACCATATGACGCTCGTCTGGTTGAGGATATTCCCATAATAAAACGGAATAAACGAGTGCCAGTCTGCAAAATCGTTTGAAGCGAATATATAGGCAAAATGCGATATCACGGCAAACACAAACAGGCGCGTCGTATATTTCTTAATATCGCGCGTATAGAGTGATAGCCCTCGGCGATTAAAAAGCACATTATCGGGCAGGTAAGCCTGCCTATGATATGCAAAATTATCGGCAGAGGGTCTGTCGGATAGCCCGGTAACAGAAGCCACGCGATATGATCCGCCGTCATGGCGGCTATCGCGATAAGCTTGAGCATATTTGAATCGAGTCCGCCGCGGGCCAAAGTTTTCTGCATAAATTCACCTCATCGGTCGCCGCGATATATTTCGTCCATCTCGCTTTCGGAGAGATCGGGATTTTTGCTCTTGTTTTCAATGCCGCTCCGCGAGTCCTTTTGAGCGGGGTTGACGGCAGTGGTTTTTCCGAGATTGCTTTTGAGAACATAGATCATGCCGGCAAAAATCTCGCCGAGTCTTTTAGTTATCTCGTCCTCGGTGAAATTGCACACCTTGCGCGCACAGAGCACGCAGAGCCCGTAGGTATATGTCCACAATTGGCTGAAAAGATGCTCCGCCTGCTCGGGCGTCGCGTTATAGTCGCGGGTTATGATAGCGATATCGTTTTCCTTACCGAACGGCATTATCTCAACGGCGGAAGAAAAATCAGTTTCGGTCTCGCTGCCGCTCATGAATAGCAGCTGAAAGAGCATCGGGTTTTCGCGGGCGAATTTCACCCACTGCATGCCGCGCTTTTTATATGCGGGCGAAAAGTCCTCCGCCACGGTCATATATTCGTCGAACACCTTTCTCGCCTTGCCGCACACAGCTTCGCGCAGTTCGCTCATATCATTGAATGCGGTAAAAATCGGCGTTGACGAAGTGCCGAGGTATTTTCCGACCTCGCGCGCGGTCATGGCATCGGCGCCGTTCTTCTGCACTATATCAAACGCAGCGTTTATTATATCTTCTCTTGAAAATTTCGGTTTTGGCGGCATTATATTATCCCCTTTTGCTTCGATGCGTTATATAACGTAAGTTATATAACATCTGATTTCAGTATAATACTTTTATATATCGATGTCAAGCGGATATAAGACTCGAAACGCAACAGTTATTGATAAACTGTGGTTCAAAAATGCACAAAAATGTACTGTTTAAGTCCTGCGTTTTTCTACTTGACAATCCGTGATTTCGGGACTAAAATACGAAGCATAAACGCGATGACACGGAATAGTAAGCGTTGATACCCTTTCAGAGAAGTGCCGGGAGCTGCGAGGCATCAAGGAGATTCAGCGACGAACTCACCGTTGAGCGGCTGCGCTGAAAAGCCTTTTTTGGGAAAATAGGTGCGGACGGGACGCTGCCGTTAAAAAGCAGGGATATGTCAGTATCCCCTAAGTGCATTCCCCGGAGGAATGAATAAGAGTGGTACCGCGGAAGGTTTTGCCCTTTCGTCTCTTATGCGGCAAGCATAGGAGACGAAAGGGCTTTTTGCTTGCCTGAAAATCTCACTCACGAAAGGTGATGCAAAAAATGAAAGAAAAAACATCCGCAAAGAACATCGCAGCGAAGGGCTCGTTCGCCCTTGCATTTTCCGTCGGTTCGGTTCTGTTTTCGGCGCACGCCGGCGGCGGCTTTGCAACGGGCAACCAGGCAAACACATATTATGTCGGGCTCGGCTGGCTCGGACCGATATCGGCAGTGATAGCAATGCTTCTGCTGACTCTCACGATGCGCGAAGCGATGATCATGTACAACTCACGCGGACTCAAGAGCCACAAGGAGCTTTTTGAAACGCTCTATCACCCGCTCGACAAATGCTACGTTCTGTTTGAAGTTTTCTTTTATATAATGGTGCTCATGGCAGTCGCCGCCGCTATATCCGGCGCGGCATCCGCACTTAATCAATATTTCGGGCTCAACTACTATATCGGCATTGTTATTGTCGGCGCGCTCGTTTTGCTGCTGACGATATTCGGTGCTGACCTTGTCAGAAAAGTTTCGACCTATATGGGCATAGCTATTCTTGTGACTGCGATAACCATTTACACCATCGGCATTTTCAAGAGCAAGACGCTGTTCACGGTCATGAGCGCAGATTTCAGCGCTGTTGGATTCAAGAATATACCCAAAGCTATTCTCAACGCTTTCACCTATGCCGGCTTCCAGTGCGTCACTCTGCCGACAATGATAGCCTGCGGCGCTCCGCTCAAGGGCAAAAAGAACTGCTCGAAGTCGATGTGGATCTCATTTGTCATGAACTCCGTTGCGCTTGTTCTCTCGGTATTCATGCTGATGTCATGGAAAGGCTACTACAGCTCGGTTGAGGGCGGCTCGACTATCCCGACGCTGACCGTATGCACCGAGATGGGCATGAAATGGCTGACGGTTATCTACGGCATCTGCCTGCTTCTGTGCCTCATTTCGACAGGCGTCACAACGACCTTCGGCTTCGTCGCCCGCTTTGAGAACCACAAAGTATTCAAGAAGATCAAGTCGCAGAGAGTGCGCAGCGCAGTTGTTTCGGCGTTCATTATTATACTGTCGATGACTATCTCGCTCGTCGGTCTTACAAATATTATTAAATACGGCTACGGCTACTGCGGATATCTCGCCATCGCCATAGTTGTTGTACCGTTCCTGACTGTCGGCGTATACAAAAACAGAAAATACATCAAAGAGCGCCCCGAGTGCAAATAATGAAACTTCACTTTTTCGGAAAGGATGATATAATATGAAGAGAACACTTTTCCCCGGATATTCGGTAGGCACGGACGCATATGAGGATATAAAAGAAATCTGCCCGGCATACGGCAAAAAGGCGGCGATAATCGGCGGCAAGCACGCACTCGCCGCGGCGCAGGATAAGATAATCGCAGCGGCTAAAGAAGCCGGAATTGAAATTATCGGTTCGTTCTGGTACGGCGGCGAAGCATCGGTCGAGAATATTGAGATGCTCAAGCCCAAAGTTGCGGACGCGGACATGATTTTCGCAGTCGGCGGTGGCAAGGCTATCGACACCTGCAAGGTACTCTCCCACTCGACAGACAGACCGTTCTTTACATTCCCGACCATTGCCTCGACCTGCGCATCCTGCACGAGCCTCGGCATACTCTATCATCCGGACGGAAGCCTGCGCGAATATTCATTCTCGAAGATACCGCCCAAGCACATCTTTATAGACACTCAGATAATCGCCGACGCGCCGGACAAATATCTCTGGGCAGGCATCGGCGACACGATGGCGAAGCACTACGAGTGCACGGTGTCTTCGCGCGGAGATATTCCCGCTCACTCGGACGCCATGGGCATTGCGCTGAGCTCAATGTGCGCGGTGCCGATGCTCCGCTGGGGCGAAAAGGCTCTTGCCGACTGCCGCGCTCATAAAGTGACGGACGAGCTGACCGAGGTTATACTAGGAATAATCGTCTCAACAGGACTCGTCTCGAACTTCGTTCAGGTCGATTACACGACCGGTCTTGCTCACGCGGTCTACAACGGCTTCACCGTTCTCAAGAGCACAGAAGAGAACCATCATCTGCACGGCGAGGTCGTCTCCTACGGAATTCTCGTTCTGCTGACGGTTGACAAGCAGTATGAAGAGCGCGAAAAAGTATTCAATTTCAACCGCTCCATGGGTCTGCCGACAAAGCTCGGCGACATTCACGCGACTCCCGACGATGTCAGAACCGTTGCCGAGAAAGCGCTCAAGGGCATCGATGTTCGCAAATATCCCTATGAAGTAACCGAGGACATGATTGTTGACGCCATAATGGAGCTTGAAAAATATAACGCGGAACACTGAAAAAGGATAGTGATAAAAATGTCTGACTACAACATCAACTACAGCCTATATCTGCCGAGCTATTCGATAGGTTCCGACTGCTACAAAGAGATACCGCATGTCACGCGGTTCTTCGGCAAGACCGCCGCAGTCATCGGCGGAAAGACCGCAATGGTGAAAGCTAAAAAAGCCATGATCGACGGCGTTGCCGGGAGCGATGTAAAGCTGCTCGATTTTATCGAATACGGTGGCGATTCGACATACGAAAACGGCGACGCGCTGATAGCAAATCCCACCGTCAGAGACGCCGACATGATATTCGCAGTCGGCGGCGGGCGCGCATGCGACACGGGCAAATATGTTGCAGACAAGCTTGACAAGCCGCTGTTCACATTCCCGACCGTCGCTTCAAACTGCGCGTCGGTGACTGCCATCTCGGTCATATACAACCCCGACGGCTCGTTCAGGGAATATTATTATCCGAAACTTACAAACCACTGCTTTATAAATTCCGCCGTTATCGCTGATTCACCGGAGCAGCTGCTGTGGGCGGGCATCGGCGACGCGCTGAGCAAAGAATACGAAGCCGTGTTCTCCTCAAGGGACGACACGCTCTCGCACACGCCGCTCATGGGCAAGCAGATAAGCAGGATATGTACCGACCCGCTGATAGAATACGGCGCAGAGGCTCTTGAATCCATAAGAGAAAAGAAAGCGTCGTTCGCCCTCGACCAGGTGACGCTCGACATCATTATATCGACCGGCATCGTCTCGAACATGATGAGCACGGTTGACAGCTACTACTACAACTCCACCCTCGCCCACTGCGTCTACTACGGCTCGACCGTAACCGAGCACGGGCATCACCATCTGCACGGCGAAGTCGTTTCGCTCGGCGTGCTCTGCCTGCTCGAGTTCGAGAAGGACGACAGCGAGGTTGAGCGCATAATGAAATTCAACAGCTCGATAGGTCTCCCCGTCTGCTTCGACGATATTGAAATAGACGAGAGTGAATTCGAAAAGATGGCGGACAAATTCGTTCAGACAACCGAATGGGCACATATGCCCGCGGGCGTGACTCGCGAGGGCTTTATTGAAGCGATGAAAGCGCTCAACGCCAAGGGCCGCCGATTCAAAGCGAAAAAATAAAATATTTTAAATAAAAGCACGGTCTGATATTTTTAGGTCGTGCTTTTATATCATGTACAAAATAATAAATATATTTATAAACTTTTCAGCAATTCTGCATATAGTTTTATTGACTTTTGGGCGGTGCAAGTTTAATATAAAACTGACAGAAATCTTTTGAGGCGGTGAAAGATAATGAAAAGCAAAAACGGACTTTCAAACGCAAGGTTCTGGATTCTCGTATGGGGTCTCGGAATCGCCGGACAGATATGCTGGAACATGGAAAACCAGTGGTTCAACACATTTGTCTACGCGAAGATTGCAAAAGATCCGACGAGAATCTCATGGATGGTCGGCGTTTCGGCAACGGCGACGACTATCTCAACTTTCCTATTCGGCTGCATCTCAGACAGGATAGGCAAGCGCAAGGTGATGGCTTCGGTCGGCTACATTCTCTGGGGCATATTCACCATTGTATTCGGTCTGACGCAGTATCTCGTGCGCGGCAACACGGAAACTTCGTCCGTGCTTATGGCAGTCGGCGTTGCGGTCGTCGCGGCAGACGCGATAATGAGCTTCTTCGGCTCGATGGG
>DJQG01000106.1:23672-34094 GCA_002438685.1 Ruminococcaceae bacterium UBA6392
GGCGGAATGCTCGTCGGCAGCAACGACAACTACATGCGCCTGTTCTTAGTCATGGGCGTTGCGGTTATACTTTTCGGCATATACTGCCTGTTTGCGATGAAGGACAGCCCGGAATTAAAGCCCAGCAAGCGCGGCACATTCGCCCAGCAGTTCTTCAGCATACTCAACTTCAAGAACTACATAAAGAACAAGGAGCTCGCCTGGGTCAACCTCTCGCTCTCCGTCTATTTCATAGCCTTCAACATGTATTTCGCCCATATCGGCAACTACATGATATATTATCTCGGCTTCTCAGCCGACATGATGGGATATATTGAGGGCGTTGCGCTCGTGCTCGCGATGCTGTTCACCATTCCCTGCACAAAGCTGCTCAACAATAACAAGGCTCCCCTGCTCTGCTTCATTTCAACTATTCTCAACAGCATCGGAGTCGGACTGCTCGGACTGTTTGTAAGACCCGAGAATGTCAACACAAATTCGATTTGGAACCCGATGCTTCTCATCGGCGTTCTCCTGCTCGGCATGGGCTATGTGCTGTTCCTGCAGAGCAGCACGGTCTGGGGCAAGCAGCTCTATCCCGAGGACGCAAGAGGTCAGTTTGAGGGAATCCGCATCCTTTTCTTCGTGCTCATCCCGATGGTCGTAGCTCCGCTGATAGCAAACCCGATAATCAAAAAGAGCGGCGAGTTCGTTGACGAAAACGGGCTGACTGCATATCTGCCGACCTACACGCTTCTGCTCGTCGGCGCGGCTCTCGTACTGCTGACGATAATCCCGCTCATCCCCGCGAAGAAATACCACGACAAGCGCATAAGCGAAAAGACAGCGGAGGGCAAAGAATGAGAAGTGATCTACCGATAACAAAGCTCGCCGAAAATGTGTATCTGCTCAACGAGTTTGACGGCACGAACTGTTATCTTGTCGTCGGCAGCGAAAAGGCTTTGCTGATAGACTGCGGCACCGGCTTTTGCGACATAAGAGGTGCGGCGGAAAAGCTCACAGATCTGCCGATAATCCTCGCGGCGACACATGGGCACGGCGACCACATCGGCGGCGCGGGACAGTTTGAAGAAATTTACATTCACCGCGCGGACTGCGAGATGCTCAACAAAGCGCAGATGTCCCTGCTGTTTCGTAAAGTATTCCTCGCCGCAAACGCGCCCGTGAAATCGCACGGGTTTAAAATGAGCGACGTAAAACCCGGCAAATACAAAACAAAGATAATCCCAATGGACGACGGGCATATTTTCGATCTCGGTGGAAAGACCGTTCGCGTCAGGCACACGCCCGGGCATTCGCACGGCAGCGTCGCGTTTATCGATGAGCAGGACAAAATCATATTCAGCGGCGACAATGTCTGCGACGCGCTGTGGATGCAGCTGCCCGGAGTCACGAGCATTGAGGAGTGGCTTCCGAGCGCGCAGTGGCTATATGACATGAGCGCCGACTACAGAATATTCTGGGGTCACAGAGTCCCGCAGCTGGAGCGCGAATATATCGCCCAGGTCATAACCTGGGGCAAAGAGATCATGGCAAAAAGCTGCGGCAACTCAAAGCTGCCGAAGATAACGCAATATCCGGACAGACCGGACGGGATAATCTACCGCACGGACAGAGTGTTCAGAAAAATGAGGACAAAAACATGAAAAACAAAAACACCACTGGCACGGAGGAAAAAGTCTCCGCGTCAAGCAAATTCTGGCTTTGCTCGGCGGACTGCCTTTGCACGACTATAAACAGCCTGCTGACGGGCGGAGGAATGACATATTTCTTCACGAAATTCCTCGGTCTTTCCGAGGGACGCGCGAGCACGGTATGGATGATATTCGCCATATGGAATGCATTGAACGACCCGCTGTTCGGCTATATCTCCGACCACACGAAGTCAAAGCTCGGGCGCAGAATACCGTATATAAGATACGGCGCGTTCTTCTATTCGCTGATTTTCGTGCTGACATGGGTCAGATGGCCGCTAGGCAGCTCGCAGACAGCTCTGTTCATTCAGATGCTCGCAACGCTGTTCCTGTTTGACACGCTCTACACGGCGATTGCGACATCCATCTATGTCATGCCCTACACCATGGCGGTATCGAACAAGGCGCGCAGCGGCATCTTCCTGTGGAAGATATTCTTCACGCTCATCGCGATGGCGGTTCCGCTCGTTGTTTTCCCGCTGATAAAGCCTGAGGTCGGAAGCGACCCGACAAAGTTCCAGCTGATAATGGCCGGCATAGGCATCCTCGCGTTCGTTATCATATTCACATCAACTTTCTTCTACAAAGAGAAAGTCACAACAGAAAGCGACAAGAACGAAAACATTTTCAAGGCGGTCATAGACTGCTTCAAGAACCGCTCGTTCGTCGTTTTCGAGGTGCTCTCGTTTACGGTAGTGTTCATTCAGACGATACTCATGCAGGGCGTCATATACTACTTTGACGAATTCGACCTGCCGATGCCGATAGCCTATGGCGCATTGGGGCTCGGCGCGGTGCTTGGGGTTATACTATGGGCGACCAAAGTCAGGACATGGGGCGTCAAAAAATGCGTATTCATCATGTGCGTGATATTCGCCTGCGGCTCTGCGGCGATGGCGATATTCGGCAAGATAAGCGTCATTGCCGTCCTCGGATTCTTCACCGCTGGCATGGGATTTGCGGGCGGAATGTACCTTGTTCCGCTTATGAACGGCGATGTTATCGACTACGACGAAAGCATCACGGGACTGCGCCGCGAGGGCATGTATGCGGGGGTCAACAGCCTGATAACAAAGCCTGCGATAAGCTTCGCGAACTCCGCGTTTCTGCTCATAGCCAAGGCGTTCGGCTACGACACGACGCTTGCCGCCGGAATGCAGAGCAAATTGGCGAAGCAGGGCGTGCTCGTCGCATGGATGGCGGTGCCCGCCGCGCTGCTCATAATCTGCGCGATAAGCCTGAAGTTCTATCCCCTCGCCGGAGAGAAATGGGACGAAGCCAAAAGAGCGCTCGAAGAAAAACACAGAGACTGATATAACAATAGCCAAAGGGAGTCGGCAATCCGGCTTCCCTTCTTTGCAGGCGCGAAATAAATTTGCGCAACACGCGAATTTATTTAAAAAAGCTCTTGCAATTTTCGCGGCAATAGTATATAATTCTTAAAGCACTTCGGGGTGTGGCGAAGTTTGGTATCGCGCTTGGTTCGGGACCAAGAGGCCATGGGTTCGAATCCCGTCACTCCGACCATGAAAAAAGCTCGTAATCGTTGAGATTACGGGTTTTTTCTCTATCTACTTCAAATATATTTGAACAAAATCAATTATTACCACCCGAATAAAACTCATCGGGAGCCACATCAAGCACTTTACAAATTTTAACAACAGTATCAAATGAAGCACCGCCGATATCCCTTGACAATAATGTCATAAGTGTGCTATACGGTATATCCGCTTCTATGGCAAATTGCCGTAGACTTGAATACTTATCATAGATCAAATTACGAAGTCTTTGTTCACGGTTCATTTCAATTCCTCAACTAAGGTAATTTCCGCACCGGTCTCTTCAATGGCGGCAAGTTCTTCTTCGGGGCAATTCCAATCCGTGATAATTGAATCAAACTCGCCTATATCGCAAACTTTTATAAAAGAGTTCACGCCTATTTTTGCACCCGGCATCAAAAGGCAGCATTTGCGGCTGTTACCAATAATTGTGCGCTGAAATGTTGCAGTTTCATCCGTACCGTTTGAAAGACCGAAATCAGCCGAAAGTCCCGAACCCGTAATAAAGCAAGTATCAAAATGCAGACGGCTTACAAATTCATTAGCAAGCGAATCAACCAAGGAACCGCTCTGACGCATTTTTCCACCCGTAACATAAACATCAATATTTTCAAAGTCTCTCAGTTCTTTTGCGATATCAACAGAATTGACGACAACGGTGAAATGAATATCATGGGGCAAAAGCGAAACCATAATATATCCGAAAGATCCGCTTGTAAGGTATACGATATCGTTTTCATTGATTTTCTTGACCGCCGCACGGGATATCTCTCTGTAATTGTCATATACGGTCATATTCTCAAAGTCTCTATTTACAGGCGGTCTTACNNCGGTCGGGGGGCAATCGCACCTCCGTGTGTTCTTTGACAGATTCCTTTCTGTTCGAGCATCCGCAGGTCTCTGCGAGCTGATTCATCTGATATACTGTATTTATCGGTAATTTCCGCAATTGTGATTTTTCCTTTGACCTTTATTATATCCGATATTTCCTGATGACGTTCTTCCATAAACATAAGTTTTCCTCCTGATTGTAAATAGTTGTATATCGAATTCGATAGCTTAATAATATCACATAATCAGAAGCAAATCAACAGAATCGGTAATCGGATTTGCGTATATTACAGTCTAAGTACCGGATGTGCTCACAAAACAGCAGCATTCCGATGAGTCCAAGCATTACATATTCAAGGATTCACCAGTCCATATTTGCATTTGCCGCAGCAAATCAAAAGGCACGATATTTTTTGTAGTTTCTTCATGAAATCAGGCATTTCTTATTATAGACAAACCGCCATGTTTCGCGGTATAATAACAATGCCGTTTACGGCAAAAATGCAGCATTGGAGCGCGGGCAATGGAAATATCGGCAGAACAGCTGAAGAAACTCAACGATGGGGAATACACCGTCTATGACATAAGAAGCGAGACTGACAGGGCGTATGGATTCATCCCCGGCTCGGTACACACAACCGCCGACGAGCTTGAGAACAATCCGCCCGCGGACAGGGACAAAAAAATAATAATCTACTGCGCGCACGGAGTTTTCAGCATAGACATTGCGGACAGGCTGTGCGAGCAGGGCTACAAGGCGTACAGCCTCGAGGGCGGTTATCTCGCGTGGATGCGCTATGAGATGCAGAACCGGCAGGACAGCGAACTGTGTCAGAAGGTCGAGCAGAGCCTGAGAAAGAAATTCCGCGTTTCGATAATGAGTCCTTTCACGAAGGCGCTCAAGATATATAAACTCGTCAACGAGGGCGACAGGGTCGCGGTATGCATATCCGGCGGCAAGGACTCGATGCTCATGGCGAAGCTCTTTCAGGAGCTTAAAAGATACAGCAAGGTGAATTTCGAGGTCAAATATCTCGTCATGGATCCCGGATATAATCCCGAGAACCGTAAGATAATTGAGGACAACGCGCGGGCGCTGAACATCCCGATAAACATATTCGAGTCGGACATATTCAAATCCGTCTACAATGTCAAAAAATCGCCGTGCTATCTCTGCGCGAGGATGCGCCGCGGATATCTTTATAAATTCGCGCAGGAACTGGGCTGCAACAAGATAGCGCTCGGCCACCACTACGACGATGTCATCGAGACGATACTCATGGGAATGCTCCACGGGGCGCAGATACAGACGATGATGCCCAAGCTCCACAGCACGAACTATCCGGGCATGGAGCTGATTCGCCCGCTCTACCTCGTGCGCGAAGATGACATAAAAGCGTGGCGCGACTACAACGGGCTGCACTTCATCCAGTGCGCCTGCAAATTCACCGACACCTGCACGACCTGCAACGACGGTCAGAATCACTCAAAGCGTCAGGAGACGAAAGAGCTGATACGCGAGCTTAAAAAGAGCAACCCCGATGTTGAAAAATGCATATTCAGCAGCGTGGAAAATGTAAATATTGACACGGTTCTCGCCTACAAAAAAGACGGGATAAAGCACAGCTTTCTTGACGAATATGACAACAAATAAAAATTTTTCACACGGCACTTGCAAGAACAAAAATAATGTGCTATGATAAGCAGGATATAAAAACAACGCACAGATGGAGAGAGTAGGCGCGCGGCGAACACCGCAGAGAGGGGTCACTTGGCTGGAATGATCCCGTGTCAGAGCACGCCGAAGTTCACTCCGGAGCGGCTCGGCTGAAGCTTTATGTTGTAGGCTGAGACGGTTCACCGCCGTTATACGGTGCTGTCCGCCATCGAGCGGAACAGGCTGAGGCGTCCTATGGACGCGAATGCAGGGTGGTACCGCGAAGTTTCCTTCGTCCCTCAGTGGGACGGAGGATTTTTTTATTTTGCCTCCCCTGCCGGCAGGAAAGATGTAAATTATGCTTTTTGAAAGGATGAGAAGTATGAACGAAAACGCCGAAAAGCTCAAAGAATTATTTAAAAAGAAAGCCGCCGACGCGGGCAAGGTCTCTGAGCTTGAGGAGCTGAGGATAGAGTTCCTCGGCAAAAAGGGTCACATTGCCAATCTCATGAGCGAGCTTCGCGCCCTGCCCAACGATCAGAAAAAAGAGGCAGGTCAGAAGATAAACACGATAAAACAGTTCATCGAGACCTCCATGCAGGAGCGTCTTCAGGAGCTCAAGGCTCTTGAAGAACAGTGCCTGATTGAAAGTGCCGAGGTCTACGACGAGTCTTTCCCCTGCGACACGAACCCCGGCTCTTACAGCCCGATAACGCTCGTTCAGCGCGAGGTTGACGAGATATTCCTCAACATGGGCTTCTCCATAGAGGATTATTCCGAAATCACGGACGATTACAACTGCTTCGAGGCGCTCAATATCCCGAAGCATCATCCCGCGCGCGACATGCAGGACACATATTACCTGAGCAACGGTCAGCTGCTCAAAACTCACACCTCCGCGGCGCAGAACACGATTCTTCGCAAATATGCCGCCGACCTTGAAAATGGCATTCCACTGCGCGCGATTTTCCCCGGACGCTGCTTCAGAAACGAGAAAATCGACGCCTGCCACGAGAATACTTTCTTCCAGATGGAAGGCATGATGGTCGACAAGGACATATCCATTTCGAATCTTATCTATTTCATGAAGACGATGCTCTCCGAGATTTTCCAGAAGGATGTCACGGTGCGCCTGCGTCCCGGCTTCTTCCCGTTCGTTGAGCCCGGCTTCGAGCTTGATATCCAGTGCCTTATCTGCGGCGGCGAGGGCTGCTCCTCCTGCAAAGATTCCGGCTGGCTCGAGCTTTGCCCCTGCGGCATGATACATCCAAACGTCCTCAAGGCGGGCGGCATCGATCCCGAGAAGTATTCGGGCTTCGCTTTCGGTCTTGGACTGACGCGCCTTGCGATGATGAAATACGGCATCAAGGACATTCGAGTGTTCAACAGCTGCAATCTCAAGTCGCTCTCGCAGTTCACCAATTCATCGTTCACCGTGCCCGACGACATGAAGAAAGAGGAGGCTTAAAGTCATGCTTGTTTCAATAAACTGGATTAGGGACTATGTTGACCTTGACGGATGCGATATAAAAGGACTTATCAACAAGTTCACCCTCGCCACAGCTGAGGTTGAGGACATATATTATATGGGACGCGACGTTCAGAAAGTCGTTGTCGGCGAGATAAAGACGCTCGAAAATCACCCCGAGTCAAAGAAGCTGCACCTGCTCACGGTTGATATCGGTGACAAGGTAGTAAATTGCGTATGCGGCGCGCCGAACGTCAGAGTCGGTCAGAAGGTCGCTTTCGCCACCGCCGGCGGCAGAGTCGTCGCGGGCGAGATCGGAAAGGCAACTGTCGCGGGATATGAATCAGAGGGTATGTGCTGCTCCGAGAAAGAGCTCGGCATCAGCGACGAGAACTCCGGCATAATGGAGCTCGACCCCTCATACAAGAACGGCACCGACATCAAAGAGCTGTTCCCGATAGACGATATCGTCTTTGAGGTTGACAATAAATCTCTCACAAACCGCCCCGACCTCTGGGGTCATTACGGAATAGCGCGCGAGTTTGCAGCCCTCACCGGTCGCGAATTAAAACCGCTCGACCTCGCAAGCCTCGACAGCGACAGCGAGAATGTTGTCCCCGTAACTATCGGCGACACCGAGCACGTTTTCAGATACTCCTGCCTGAGAATGGCTAACATCACAAAGCATGTCAGCCCGATGGAGATAAGAATCAGACTGTTCTACTGCGGCATGAGACCGATAAACCTGCTTGCAGATCTCACGAACTACATCATGCTCGAAATCGGTCAGCCGACTCACGCATTCGACGCGACGAAGATCGACCACATCAAGGTCGACATGCCCAAAGAGGAGATTGACTTCACCACTCTCGACGGCACGACGAGAAAAGCGGACACCAATACCCTGCTCATCTACAACCACGACGAGCCGGTCGCTATAGCCGGAATCATGGGCGGTCTTGACTCCGAGATAGTCGGCGACACTTCGAGCGTTGTGCTTGAATCCGCAAACTTTGACGGAATCTGCGTCAGAAAGTCATCATCGCGCCTCGGTCTGCGCACCGACGCGAGCGCAAGATACGAGAAGATGCTCGACCCCGAGCTGACTCTCGTCGCCATAAAGCGTTTTGTAAAGCTCGTTAAGGATATTGACAGCGGCGCGGTCATCGACTCGAAGCTGACGGACAAATACACAAAGAAATATCCGCAGATAACGCTCACATTCGACAAGGCTTATGTTGACAGATACACCGGAATCGAGATAAGCAACGAGCGCATTGTCCATACGCTGACCCTGCTCGGTTTCGGCGTTGACGAAAAAGACGGCGTTTTCACCGTTACTGTCCCCTCATGGAGAGCCACGAAGGATGTCACGATAAAGGCGGACATCATCGAAGAGATAACGAGAATCTACGGCTACGACAACTTTGAAATCACCACGACCCGCAGCCCCCTCAAGCCCGTTCACAGCGCGCCCGAAAGACTTGTCGGCGACGAAATAAAGGATATCCTCGTCAAGAAATACTCCATGCACGAGGTTCACTCCTACATCTGGTGCGACAAGAAGAAATACAAGAAGCTCGGCATCGAGGTTGAGGACAATGTCAAGATACTCAATATCGAGAACTCCGACAACGGCGTTCTGCGCGACTCCATGCTCCCCACCCTGCTCGTCGCGGCATACGAGAACAAAGATTTTGCAGACAGCTACGGTATATTCGAGATAGGCAGAGTTGTTGAGGGCACCCTCGAAAACGGCTACTGCAACGAGCGCCGCCATCTCGGCGTTGTGCTCTTCTCGAAGTCGCAGAGCGAGCGCGACCTCTACTACAAGGCTATCGAGGTTATCAACTGCATCTTCGAGCAGATCAAGCACTGCACGCCGAAGTTCGCAAAGATAGCTCCCATCCACGCATGGCAGCATCCGAAGAACACAGCCGCCGTTCTTGCAGACGGCAACGAGGTCGGCTTCGTCTGCGCACTTCATCCGCAGAATGCCTCCAAGCTCGACAAGACCGGTTCGGCAGTCTGCATCGAGATGGATATAGACAAGTTCAGCGACGCGAAGGCATACGACATCGAGTTCAAGGAGCCCTCGACCAAGCAGTCCACCTACTATGATCTCTCGCTCGTTCTCAGAAAGGGCGTAACCTACGACGAGCTTTCCGAGAACTGGAAGAGCATGAATATAGAAGAGCTTGAGAGCGTTAAGCTCATCGACACATACGAGCTGCTCGGTACAAAGAGCATTACGCTCCGCTTCACCTTCTCCTCACACGACCGCACGCTCGAGATGGAAGAGGTTCAGGGCTGGATAGACGAGATACTTCGCAGACTGTCCGCGATCGGCGTTTCGCTGAGAGTTTGAGTTAATTTTCAAAATACCATTGTTTTGTTGCAGATTTTGGTATATAATAAGCTTTATGGAGGTGGTTACTCATGGCCGACGAGACTATTCAGTTCTCAATAAAAAACGAAAACGACGAAGAAATGAAAAAGATACTCCTCGAGGTTTACAACGCACTTAACGAAAAGGGGTACAATTCGGTCAGCCAGATAGTTGGCTACATCCTTTCTGAGGATCCGACATATATCACCACCCACAACAATGCCCGCAGTCTTGTGCGAAAGCTAGACAGAGACGAGCTGCTGCAGAGCATGGTTGAGGATTATCTCGGAATCAAAAAATAAAGTGCAACTATAACCCGATTGGAGTGACATTGAGTGGCGGAGAACAAGAAGCTTCTCATGTACAAGGGCAAGCCCCTTGTCAGAAAAGACAACACGCTTTATTACGGATATATGGATGAGCCCTGCATCATCATGATGCAGATAACCTCGACCAAGGACGTAAACGGCGCGGAGCTCTCGGATAAAATACTCGTGCAGCTCGTCAGCACAAACGAAGATCTTCGTCCGCGCGACAGGATCCTCAAGAAGGCGGAGCGCAGAGGTCTCTACAGCGCGATAGACATCGGTTCTATCTGGCTTGAGCGTGAGCTTCAGAAAAGAGCATAACAAAAGGCGGAGCACTGAAAACGGTGCTCCGCTTTTTACTATTTGTTTTTCACCTTGAATAAATTTTTTACTAATCGACGTAGGCAATGCGAAATTACAGTAAATCCGTATCAACAGCAATCTACTTTCTACCTTCGCCACAAAATATAATCAAAAAGTTTTATACTGTCAGCGTTTCGGCATTTTCTTTTTATT
>DJQG01000101.1:0-5317 GCA_002438685.1 Ruminococcaceae bacterium UBA6392
ATAGGCGACTATGTTTTGAGAGGGCTGAACGGCTTGCGAAGTAAGACGCACGAGCCCGTATTGTTTGAGCGAAGCGAGTTTACGGGCGAATGTGCCGAGCAACTAAATGAGAGCCGCGGGCTTGGTACTGCGGCGCGGCGTTGCGGGTGTCGAGCGGGAACGGCTCGTTTGCTTTTCTTTTGCAGGCGGTTTTCTTTTTCAAATAAAAAAGAAAATGCCGAAACGCGGGTAGTATAAAAGTTTGATTATGGCAAGACGCGAAGGCAGTAAGCCGGCTACAAACAAATCAAAATTGTTGTATCGGCTACGCCGATAGCGGACAGCCGCAAGGGCTGTCCCTACAAGTTGCGCGGCAATAAATTTGTACAAATTTCGCGGGCGGATAATATCTGCCCCTACATGATTATGCTGATTTACAATATTACGATAGCCGTTTGTCGCCGAGATTTACATCTGCAAACTCCCATTATCTCCACCACAAAACAACCCCCAACCGCAGCAACTGCGATTGGGGGTAATACTATTTATTCTCCGCGGATTTATCAATCCGTTACGGGCAGGCTCTCTATAAGATCGGTCAGCTCATAGTAGAATTTGAGTGTCTGCCTCTTCGTGCACTGCATTCCGATGACCGTGCCGTGGTCGCCCTCGTGCGTGGGCATGACATACCATTTGCCGGTCTGAAGCTCTGCGTTCGCAGTGTAATCTTCGTGCGCGTCGGTGAACGGATAGCGCGCGGATATGACATTGACGAGTCCGTCGTTCGGCAGCCACGATGCGTCTATTTTATAGTTCGTGTCGAGATTTCTCGAATATACGCCGATGAGGTTTGCCATCGGGCGCAGAACGATGAGCGTTCTTGCCATGGGAACCTGAGTGCCAACGAGCGTCTTGCGCGTGGTCTGATATGAATATGAGAAGTAATAAACTCCGTCGACCGGCTTTGCCATTTCGTTTATCTCTTCGGCTCTCTCGGGGTACATGTCGAACATCGCGTTGTCCGGCTGGCTCATGACGGTGATGAAAGCTTTTATGAACACCTCTTCGGGAGTCGAGTCGTCGCCTGGGATGCGGGTCAGACCGAACTGCTCAAGGTGGAAGTCAACATAGCCGTTGAGCTTCGAGCGACCCATGAAGCCTGCGTAAATATAGCACGCGGCTTTGCCGAGTTCGGCGAGATTCATGTTGTCCGCGATATATGTGAGCGTCGTGCCGTTGTGCGGAGCGCAGAGAGTTGTGACCGAGTTTATGTAGTGCCCCTTGCCGCCTGTGAACAGCGGAGATATGTCCTCGGGAGCAGTTGCCGCCTGCTCTTCTGCGCTGCCGTATTCGAGCAGGGCGGTGAGCGTTCTGACTGCCGCGCCGCCGAACGAGTGACCGATAAGATTTATCTTTTTGATGTTGCCGTCGGCATCGGGTTCACCCCAGCCTTCGATCATCGGCTCGGAATATGTTCTGCCGTAGCGGCTGTGGTGATATTTTGCGGAGTGCGCCGCGCCGTAGTCAACGCGCGTTCCGGTTATCTGCGCGTAGAGCTCGCATACTCTGTCCCAGTTGCTCGACACCGGACCGACGGATGCGGCGTAGCTCTCATAGTGACGCTTGTTCATCTCGTCCATGAGCGAGCATGATGCCGAGCCCCAGTAGGGGAGCGTGTCGTCGATTCCCTCGTCCTCGCCCCAGCCGAAAAGACCGTGGACATATACATAGGGGTATTTGTTGATATCGACCGATCCTATTGCGCTCACTCCCTGTGCGGCGAGAGTGAATATGAGCGCCAGAACTGTTATCAGGCTTAGTGTGCGTTTAACGATTTTCTCTTTCATTAAGAATCCCTCCTATATCATTGCAGTTAAGAGTTTATCTTATCAATAAAGCTATCGATTTTATATTTTGTAAAAATGAGATTGTTTTTCGCTCTTTTTGTAAAACAGTTTAAGAATTTTTTAAACAGTGTTGCAAAAATGTCAAACTCCTGTGACAAAAATGACAAGGTTCATAAAAGGAAATATTTTTCTGGCTGCAAAAATCCGATTTGCGGGCGAATAAAAACCGACGCTCCGGCGATACTAATCGCAAAAGGAGTGAGAAAAATGATCGACAGAATATCGCTTATTTTAGTAATAATCGGCGCGCTCAACTGGGGCAGCATAGGCCTGTTCAAATTCGATATCGTCGCGTGGATATGCGGCGGCCAGGGATCGATAGTTGCGAGGATCATATATACGCTCGTGGCGCTCGCAGGCATCTGGTGCATCTCGCTGTTTTTCAGGGAGAACACGCTCCTCGAGACGAACGACGGAAAAACGAAGTAATTTTTTAAAAGGAATTGAAAATTGCAGCGGCGGCGGAGAGTGCAAAGGCGCTTTTCGCCGTCGCTTTGTTTAACACCGACTAATCTGATGCAATACTAAGTGCAAAATTTTTTAAATTTTTTGATAACTTTGTAGGGAAAACAGGATTTTTTGCGTATATATTTATTGAAAGGGGTGAGAACGGATGAGACTCAGCGACAGTTTTCTCGAACAGCTGCGCGCAAATACGGATATAGAGAGCGTCATTTCTCCCTATGTCAACCTGCGCCGAAGGGGCAGGAACCTCGTCGGACTCTGCCCGTTCCACAACGAAAAGACCCCGTCGTTTACCGTTTATCCCGAAAACGGAAGCTTCTATTGCTTCGGCTGCGGAGTCGGCGGCGATGTGATAACTTTCGTGCGCCGAATGGAAAATCTCGACTATATGGAGGCTGTCAAGCAGCTTGCGGACAGAGCCGGAATGGCTCTTCCGGAGGACGGCTATGACGATACCCTCGCCAAAAAGCGCACCGCCGTTTTGGCGGCGAACCGCGCGGCGGCGAAGTTTTTTCACTCTCAGCTTTTCACCGACAGAGGCAGACATGCCCTCAACTATTTCCTCGACCGCGGGCTGACTATGGAGACTATCCGCCACTTCGGCCTGGGCTTTGCTCCGGACGATTGGCGCGCGCTTAAAAATCACCTCAACGAACAGGGCTTTGACGATATTCTGCTTGAGAGCGCGAATCTCCTGCGCCGCAGCGATAAAAACGGAAAAGTATCTTATTACGACAACTTCCGCAACCGCGTGATGTTTCCGATAATCGACCCTCGCGGCAATGTTATAGCGTTCGGCGGCAGAGTGCTCGACGACTCGAAGCCGAAATACATAAACACTTCGGACACGCTCGTTTATAAAAAGAGCAACGGCGTCTTTGCATTGAATTTTGCAAAAAACGGAAACGACGGCAAACTCATTATCGCCGAGGGCTATATGGATGTTATAGCCCTGCATCAGGCGGGCTTCACGAATGCCGTCGCCTGCCTCGGCACCGCGCTGACAAAAGAGCAGGCGAATCTGCTCTCTCGCTATGCGGATGAGATAATCCTCTCGTATGACGCCGATGAGGCGGGTCAGAAGGCGACCGCCCGCGCACTCGGAATATTCGGCACCACGGGCATGGAGATAAAAGTTCTGCGCCTGACCGGCGGCAAGGATCCCGATGAGATAATCAAAAAATACGGTGCTCAGCGCTTCCGCGATATCATAAACGGCGCGGCGAACGACACGGAGTACAGACTTCTTAGAGCGCGTCAGGGGATAGACCTGGCCACCGACGACGGAAAGGTGAAATATCTTTCCGCGGCGACTGAGGTGCTCGCGGGGATACCGAGTCCCGTCGAAGTCGATGTCTATGCCTCGCGACTTGCGAATGAGCTCGGCGTGGACAAGCTCGCTATCGAATCGCAGGTGAAATATAAGCGCGAGGGACTCAGAAAACGCCGCATGGCTCAGCGCGAGCAGGATCAGAAGCGCCTGCTGATAAACGGTCAGAACACAAAGAACCCGGAGCGCTCCCAGCATCTGCGTGCCGCAAAGGCGGAGGAGACGCTGATAGCCTCGCTTATGCGTAATCCGGATTTCTATAACAAGCTCAAGGACGAGCTGTCCGCGGATTATTTCGTCACCGCGCTCAACAGACGCATCTTTTCGGTCATTCTTTCGCGCCTTGATGAGGGCGGCAACACCGAGCCGTATTTTCTTTCGTCCGAGTTCACGCCCGATGAGATGGACGAGGTCGAGCGCATATTCCGCTTCGCGGCTCAGCTGAGCAACACCGTCGAAGAGTGCGCCGACTGTATAAAAATACTCAAAGAGGAAAAAAATAAGCCGGAGAGCATAAAAGCCTCCGAACTGAGCGATGACGATTTTGCAAAGCTGTTCAGACCTGATAAACAGGATTGATATCCTGTTTGGGGTCATGACATAAAAGACCGACTCAACATGCAACATAAAGAGAAGGAGACAGAGAAGTAATGGATGGTATCGAAAAAAGACCGGCGGTGAAAGCCCTTATCGAAAAGGGTAAAGCCGCAGGTAAACTGACCACCCAGGAGATCGACACGGTAATAGTCGACATGGATCTTGATATCGAGGATCTTGATAAGCTCTATGAGTCTATCGAGGCGCAGAATATTGAGATAATCGACGACCTGTCGATGCTGGATGTGGATGATGTCAACTTCGATCTGGGCGAGACGCCCAAGTCGACCACTGACACCGCAGGGGTCACTGATGACAAGAACATCACTATCGACGACCCCGTCAAGGTCTATCTCAAGGAGATAGGCAAGGTTCCGCTGCTCACCCCCGAGGAGGAGATCGAGCTCGCCATCAGAATCGGCGACAACGACCCCGCCGCAAAGCGCAGACTGACCGAGGCGAACCTCAGGCTCGTCGTCAGCATCGCAAAGCGCTATGTCGGCAGAGGTATGCAGTTCCTCGATCTTATTCAGGAGGGCAACCTCGGACTTATCAAGGCTGTTGACAAGTTCGATTACACAAAGGGCTTCAAGTTCTCGACCTACGCCACATGGTGGATAAGGCAGGCGATAACCCGCGCCATAGCCGATCAGGCGAGGACGATAAGAATCCCCGTTCACATGGTCGAGACCATAAACAAGGTCAAAAAGACCAACAGCCAGCTGTTGCACAAGAATGGCAGAGATCCCACGGCGGAGGAGATTGCCGAGGTGCTCGGTATGCCCGTTGACAAGGTGCGCGAGATAATGCGCGTGGCGCAGGAGCCCGTCTCCCTTGAGACCCCCATCGGCGAGGAGGAGGACAGCCATCTCGGCGACTTCATCCCCGATGACGACGCTCCCGCCCCGGCAGACGCCGCTTCGGCGACCCTGCTCAAGGAGGAACTCGCCCATGTGCTCAAGACCCTCACTCCCCGTGAAGAGCGCGTGCTCTCGATGCGCTTCGGACTCACCGACGGCCATCCTCACACCCTTGAGGA
>DJQG01000101.1:5367-17451 GCA_002438685.1 Ruminococcaceae bacterium UBA6392
CGTGAGCGCATCCGTCAGATCGAGGCGAAGGCTCTGCGCAAGCTCCGTCACCCGACAAGAAGCAAAAAGCTCAGGGACTACGTCGAATAATAAAACAATCAAAAAACAGCTGCAAGCGAAAAAAACTTGCGGCTGTTTTTTCTATTATTGCTTGTGCTTTATTTCTTATACTTCGCCAGCAGACCTTCGAGGTTCTTGTGGAGTATCTTCTCTCTGTCCTCGTCGCTCAGCGGCAGGGACATAAATGTTTCAAGTTCCTTTTTGACATTCCACATCGGGTAGTCCGAGCCGAAGAAGATTTTGTCCGTGCCGAAGATGTGGATCATCTCCATTATTCTCTCCGGGCTCATCGCGTAGAAGCTGCTCGATGAGTCAACATATACTCCCGCCTCCGAAAGCTCCTTTGAGCCGTAGCCCCATTCCGACCATGCGCCGAAATGCGCTGCGATTATGTCGAGCTTCGGGAACTTTTCGAGGACTTTTATTATCTTCGTCGGCTTTGAATATTGCGTGCGGTAGTCGCCGGTGTGGAAGAGTATCGGCAGTCTGCCCTCTAGCACTTCGTACATGCGCATAGCCTTGGGCGCGTCTATGTCGAACTCCTGAAAATCGGGGTGCAGCTTTATTCCCGAGAGTCCGAGCTCTATCGCCTCGTCAACGATTTCCGGTATCTCGTCCCCGCATCCGGGGTGGAGTGTCGCAAAGCCGATGAAGCGGTCGGGGTGCTCCGATACGCTCTTTGCGATAAACGAGTTTATCGAGCGTACCTGGTGCGGAGTTGTCGCGACCGAGTGAACAAGAAACTTGTCAACTCCCGCTTCGTCGCCGACCTTGAGAAGCATGTCGACCGTACCGTCGAGGTTCATGTCGATGTCGTAGAAATCGCCGATGCTGCGCGCCGCCTTTCCGGCGAGCTTGTCCGGGTATATATGTGCGTGGCTGTCTATTATCATTTTTACATCTCCAGTGTGTTGAAACTTATTTTATGCGCGTCAGTTTACCCCTCACTGCGTGATAGTTTATCTCTCCGAGCGCGAATATCGGCGCGTCGCTTTTGAGAGAATCCGAAAACACTTTCTCGAATTTCGCGCCGGGCATCGCCTCGTTTATTCTTATAACCTTTTCGCCGTCCTTGCAGTTGAGCCCGGTCATTCTGCCCGTATGCGGGTCAAGGCGCGTGGCGATGAGCTTGTGCACCTTGTACTTTTCGCATATCGGACGCAGCAGAAATTCGGGAGACGCCGAGCAGACGACTGCGGGGAGATCGCGGTTCTCCGGGCGAAAGAACGGATATATCCTTTTTTCGTTCTTCTCCCAGAACTTTTTGACCATCTTTTCCGTGTTCACAAAGCGCAGAAAGCAGAAAAATCTGCCCTTCATCTTGTCGCCGCCTATCTTCAAAAAGAAGCAGGCGAGGCAGACGAGCTGATAGGGAAGAATGACTATCAGCCACGGATGCCTGGCAAGGCAGAAGAGATAGAACACGCTCTCCGAGTCAACGGGAAAAACGGTCTTGTCAAAATCATAGAGGTCGAATTTCATTTTATAACTCCTTAAAGCCTGACCGTGAGCGTATTGCCGTCAAGCTCGTGGACGGTCTCCTTGCCGCCGTATATTATATTGGCCTTGCCTTTTCCGGTGAGCGAATACGAAGTCAGCCTGCCGCCGCTCCAGGTCATGTCGACTTTTATATTGCCCTTTGCAAGCAGACCGCGGACGCTGCCCTCGCTCCACTTGTCGGGGAGAGCGGGAAGAAGATATATCTTTCCGTCGAAACAGTCGAGCAGCATCTCGCAGACTCCGCTGACCGCGCCGAAGTTTCCGTCTATCTGGAAAGGCGGATGCGCGTCAAAGAGATTCTCGTATGTGCCGCCGCCGTGGGAGTAGTTCATGCCGGTCGAAGCCTTGAATCTAAGCTGTTGATCGAAGAGCTTCAATGCGTGGTTGCCGTCGCGCAGGCGCGCCCAGAAGTTTATCTTCCAGCCGAGGCTCCAGCCCGTGCCGTCGTCGCCCCTTATTTCGAGCGAGCGTCTGCAAGCGTCCGCAAGCTCGGGCGTGCCGTCTGCTGTTATCAGATGCGCCGGGTGCAGACCGTAGAGCATCGAGCAGTGGCGGTGGTGGATCTCCGATTCTTTTTCTTCGTTGTACCACTCGAGAAGCTGACCTTTTTTGCCGATTTTGAACGGCAGCATGCGGTCGAGTTTGCCCTTGAGAATTTCCGCAAACTCCTTGTCCTCGCCGAGGATGTCGGAAGCCTTGATGCAGTTTTCAAACAGCTCGCGGATTATGCTCATCGTCATTGTCGTCGTCTGCGAAACGGCGCAGTTGCTGCCGTTTAGGACAAAGTTGTTCTCGGGCGAGGTCGAGGGCGCGGCGATGAGATAGCCGTCCTTGTCCTCGACGAGATAGTCGCAGTAGAATTCCGCGCTCTTTTTCATTATCGGATAGGCGGTCTCACGCAGATATTTTTCGTCCATGGTGTATTCGTAGTGGGCGAAAATATGCTCGCAGAACCAGCCGGGCGACATCGGCCAGAACGCCCATACGGCGCATCCGCCGACGGGGGTCGTCATTCTCCAGATGTCAACATTGTGATGCGCGACAAAGCCGCGCATACCGTACATCTCTTTTGCCGTGCGCTCGCCCGCGACGGACAGATCGCGCACCATCTCTATCAGCGGCTCGTTGACCTCCGGCATATCGCAGGGGAGAACGGGCCAGTAGTTCATCTCGGTGTTTATGTTCACAGTGTAGTTCGAGTGCCACGGCGGGCAGAGCTTCTCGTTCCAGATGCCCTGAAGCGTCGACGGCTGAGAGCCGGGGCGCGATGAGGATATCGCAAGATAGCGCCCGAAGTTGAACAGCAGGGTGTAGAGTGCAATGTCATTCTTGTCTTTCTTGAAATTGCGCAGGCGCTTGCCGGTCGGTATGTTGTCTTTGTTGTTCGAGCCTATGTCAAGCTCAACTCTCGAATAGAGCGCGCGGTAGTCGGCGATGTGCGCTGATTTGACCGCTTCGTAATCAAAATCTTTCGAGAGTCTCTCGATGCAGGGCTCGAGATGCGGCTTGCCGTTTGTGAAAGCGTTGTTCTGCCAGCCGTTGAAGCTCGTCTCTGCGGTGAGATAGAGCGTGACGACCGTCGCGCCGGTTATCTCTATTCCCTTGCCGCTTATATGCTTTTTGCCGTCCGTGTCGGCTTTCACGGCGCAGGTGAAGAGCATACCGCGCTCGCTGTCAATTTTCGAATAGCTCTGCTTATCCGATTGACCGTTCGTGTTGTGCTCGCTCGGCGCTTCGCCGCTCATGACGAGCAGACCGCTCTGCGACTTGACCTTGTGATGAAGCCGGCATTTGAGGCTCGCCATGACGTCAAATTTGCCGTTTTCGCAGATGAGACGGACTGCGATAACTTTATCGGGGTGCGACGCAAACAGCTCGCGGCGCATGATGCGCTTGCCCTGCCTGTAGCTGACCGAGGCAATCGCCGTGTCAAGATCAAGCGAGCGGATATAATCCGACTTGCGGTCGGAGCCGTCGAAAGTCAGAATGAGGTCGCCCAGGGGGAGATATGCCTGACTCCATGTGCTCATGAAGTCGGATTCGATAATATCCTGCGACTCGCGCAGCTTTCCGTCGAGCGCGAGAGCGCGGGCTTTCTGAAAAGCTTCGAGCGAACCGGGGCGTATAGTATTTTTAGGATGTCCCGTCCAGAGCTCGTCATGGTTCAAAGAGACGGTCTCTTCCTTTACTTTGCCGTATATCATGCCGCCGAGCGTGCCGTTGCCGATGGGCAGCGCCTGAGTCCAGACGGAGGCGGGCTTGTCATACCAGAGAAATGATGAATCCTTCATTTTTAAGCTCCTTATTTAAGAAGTAATAGACTAATAGATTATAGAAAAAAACGGGCTTTAAGTCAATGCTTTTAAGAAAATGCAGGAAACCCTGCAATTTTTGCTCTGCCGTCTTGCATTTTTGTGCTGCGGTATGCTAAAATCATGTTACATATGTAAACGGAATAAGGTGAATATCCAATATGACAAAACAGCTGCTTTCAAAAATAGAGGGCTGTTACTCTTCCATGTCCAAGGGACATAAGCGGATAGCCGACTACATAACCGAAAACTACGACAAGGCGGCATTCATGACCGCGGCGAAGCTCGGCGACACGGTCGGCGTGAGCGAGTCGACCGTTGTCAGATTCGCGTCCGAGCTCGGATTTTCGGGCTATCCTCAGCTTCAGAAGACCCTGCAGGAGGTAGTCAAGAGCAGACTGACGAGCGTCCAGCGCATGGAGGCGGCGGGCGGCGAAGATATGCTCGAACACGCGTTTTCTTCCGATATCGAGACGATAAAGGCGACCCGCGAGAGCATCTCGCGCGAGGCGTTCAACGCGAGCGTCGAGGCGATAAACCGCGCGAAGCATATCTATGTTCTCGGCGTGCGCAGTGCGGCGTCGCTTGCAAGCTTTGCAGCGTTCTATCTCAATTTTGTCTATGACAGCGTGACCCTCATCGAACCCGCCGGAACCGGCGAGGCGTTCGATCAGGCGTTCAGAATCAACAAGGACGATGTCTGTATCGCGATAAGCTTCCCGAGATATTCAAAGCAGACGATAAATATGCTGCGCTTTATATCCGACAGGGGAGCGACGGTTATCTCCGTCACCGACAGCGAGAATTCACCGATAGCGCAGTTCGCGACCCATCTTCTTCTGGCGCGCAGCAGCATGGTCTCGTTCGTCGATTCCCTCGTTGCTCCGCTGAGCCTTATCAACGCGCTGATAGCGGCGGCGGCGAGCGAAAAGAGCGGCGAGGTCTACAGCAATCTCAGTTCGCTCGAAAATATCTGGGACGAGTATCAGATATATCAGACCCACGAGGACGAGTAAATTTTTCAAAAAGAGGTAAATTATGCCTGAAGTGCTTGTAATAGGCGGCGGAGCGGCTGGGCTTATGGCGGCCGTCACCGCGGCAAAAAACGGCGGCAAGGTCGTTCTGCTCGAACGAAACGAAAAAGTCGGTCGCAAAATAATGATAACGGGAAAGGGCAGGTGCAACGTCACAAACAACTGTGCCAATCTCAATGCCCTTATCTCGGCTGTGCCGATAAACGGCAGATTTCTTTACAGCGCGTTTTCACGCTTCATGCCCGCAGATACAATGAATTTCTTTGAATCTCAGCGCGTGCCGCTCAAGACCGAGCGCGGCAACCGCGTTTTCCCCGAGTCGGACAGAGCGTCCGATATAGTCGACGCGCTCTTCTTCGCGGCGAAGCACGCGGGCGTCGATATAGTGACCGGCAGGGCAAAGGAGCTCATAATCGAATCCGGCAAAGTCCGCGGCGCGATACTTCATTCCGGCGAGCGGATATATGCCGACAGGGTGATAGTCGCTACCGGCGGCAGGTCTTATCCTCAGACGGGTTCAACCGGCGACGGATATGAGCTCGCAAGACAGGCGGGGCACACCGTGACACCGATAAAGCCGTCGCTCGTTCCGCTCGAAGCGCACGAGGGCTTCTGCTCGCGGCTTCAGGGACTGTCGCTGAGAAATGTTTCAATAACCGTTGAGGACACGAAAACGGGAAAGCATATCTATTCCGATTTCGGCGAGATGCTGTTCACCCATTTCGGCGTGTCGGGTCCGATGATACTCTCTGCGAGCTCGCATATGCGGCAGATGGAGCGTGGGAGATATAAAATCGTTATCGACCTCAAGCCCGCGCTTTCGGAGCAGCAGCTCGATGCGCGCGTTCTGCGCGATTTCAGCGAGAACAACAACCGCAATTTCATAAATGCGCTCAACTTCCTGCTCCCCAAAAAGCTTGTGCCCGTCATAGTCTCTCTCTCGGGCATACCCATGGACACAAAGGTCAATTCCGTCACCCGTGAACAGCGCGCGAAGCTCGTTTATCTGCTCAAGCATTTCACTGTCACGGTAACTGACTTTCGCCCTATCGAAGAGGCGGTTGTCACCTCCGGCGGCGTGAAGACCTCGGAGATAGACCCGAAAACGATGCAGTCGAAGCTCATAGACGGACTGTATTTTGCGGGCGAAGTTATAGATGTCGATGCCTACACGGGCGGATTCAATTTGCAGATAGCGTTCTCAACCGGACATCTTGCCGGAGAGAGTGCGGCTCAATAAAGAAAGCATGAAAGGAAAATCTCTATGTCAATAAATGTTGCAATCGACGGCCCCGCAGGAGCGGGCAAGAGCACAATATCCCGCCGCGCGGCTCAGGCGCTCGGATTTATCTATGTCGATACCGGTGCGCTTTACCGCACCGTCGGACTCAACGCGCTGCGCCGCGGAGTCGACCTTGAAAACCCCGAGGCTATCGCCGAGAGCGTCAAGGGCATATCCGTTGAACTCAAATATGAAAACGGCGAGCAGGCGGTGTTTTTAAACGGCGAGAATGTCTCGGCGTTCATCAGAACTCCCGAAGCGTCGATGGCGGCTTCGAAAGTTTCGGCGGTGCCCGCAGTCCGCGAGTTCCTTTTCGGTCTCCAGCAGGATATCGCCGCAAAAAACGACTGCGTCATGGACGGGCGCGATATCGGAACCGTCGTTTTGCCCCACGCGCAGGTCAAGATATTCCTCACCGCCTCCGCCGAGGAGCGTGCACGCCGCCGCTACAAAGAGCTAATAGAAAAGGGCGAAAAGGTCGAATACGAAAATGTGCTTGCAGAAATGAAGCAAAGGGATTATAATGATTCCAATCGGACTATCGCTCCGCTCAGAGCCGCGCCCGACGCCGTAACGGTCGATACGACCGAACTTTCGCTCGACGAGTCGATAGAGAAAATAAAAAATGTTATTAAGGAGAAGCTTTGATGGAACCGAAGATCAAGGGTAAAGCGTTTAACTACGACGATACCAGAGACAGAAAATTTTATGACGTTTTCGTTTGGATGTTTCATCCGCTCGCGAAGATCATCTTCAAGACGCAGTATATCGGCCGCGAAAATGTGCCGAAAACAGGCAGCCTTATAATTGCCTCGAACCACCGCAATTCGTATGATCCCGGACTCATTGTTGCATCGAGAGTCCGCAAGATCCACTACATGGCGAAGCTCGAGCTGTTCAATCTCAACAAGCTCGCTTCGTGGATGCTCCGCCACCTGAATGCGTTCCCGATAAGCCGCGGAACGGGCGACCAGCGCTCGCTCAACTATGCTATCCGCCTTGTCGAAGAGGGAAAAGTTCTCGGCATATTCCCCGAGGGCACTCGCTCGAAGGATCCTGACGGCAAGATGCTGCCGCCCAAAGCCGGCGTCGCGCTTATAGCCAAAGCTACCCATGCCGATATCCTGCCCGCGTGCATCTATTTCGAGGGCAAGAGCAAGTTCCGCAAGAAGATAACCGTCCGCTTCGGCGAGGTCATTCCCTATGAGGAGCTCGGACTTTCGGACGAATCAAATATGAGTGAGATAAAGGACGCTTCCAGACTTGTCATGGGCAAGATAGGGGAGCTGCTTGAAAAGGGTCATGAAAGAGATTGAGGTTGCAAAAACGGCGGGCTTCTGCTTCGGGGTCAACCGCGCGGTCGAGATGACATATAAGCTCGTTGACAGCGGAAAAAAAGTCGCTACTTTCGGTCCCCTGATACATAACCCGGTCGTTATAGAAGATCTTGAGAGAAAGGGAGTTCGGGTGATAAACTCGCCCATAGAAGCGTCCGCCGATACCACCGTCGTCGTCCGCACCCACGGAGTCGGCGCGAGCGTCTACCGCAGCCTTGAGGCTACGGGCGCCGATATCTGCGACGCGACCTGCCCGTTCGTCAAGAAAATACACAGGATAGTCGGCGAGAATTCATCGCCCGATATCCCCGTGCTCATCGCCGGAGACAGCGGTCATCCCGAAGTCATCGGCATCATGGGTCACTGCCGCGGCGAGTGTTTCACCTTCCGCAACGCCGAAGAACTCCGTAAAATTTTCGAAAATCATCCGGAATATTCCGAGAAGAAAATAACGGTCGTCTCACAGACCACTTTCAGCGTAAAAGAATGGCAGGAATCCCTAAAAATAATAAAAATACTATGTACAAATGCAAATGTTTTTGATACAATATGTAATGCTACGCAGGAGAGGCAGAAAGAGGCTTCCGAGCTGTCGCAGCGCGTCGATATGATGATAATCATCGGCGGCTCGCAGAGCTCCAACACGGCAAAGCTTAAGGGAGTGTGCGAAAAAAACTGCCCGACTTATCTTGTGGAGCGCGCAGCGGATGTTAAAAATATCGATTTCTCCGCCTGCGATGTTGTCGGCGTTACTGCAGGGGCATCAACCCCTGCGTGCATAATAAAGGAGGTACTTTGTAACATGTCCGAAATTCTTAACGAACAATCCAAAGAGCTTGAGGAAGGCGCAGTCGAGCGTAAGACCGATGTCGCTGAGGCGGCTGCCGGTGAGCTCGAGGAGAGCGCAGCTTCCGCACAGCCGGCGGAGGAGGTGCCTTCCGAAGAAGCAGACGAGCAGGACTTCTCCAAGGCTCTTGAGGAGTCTCTCAACAGTATGAACAACGACCAGAAGGTCACCGGTATCGTCATGGGCTTCTCGCCCACAGAGATCCAGGTCGACATTGGCAGAAAGCATGCCGGCTATGTCCCCATGGACGAGTACAGCGCAGATCCTGCCGCTGACCCGAAGAAGGAGCTCAAGATAGGCGACGAGATCGGTCTTATCATCATGAAGACCAACGATGCTGAGGGCACTGTTATGCTCTCGAAGCGCCGCTATGACGCTATGCAGGCATGGCGCGATATCGCTGACGCGGCTGAGACCGATAAGGTCTTCGAAGGCGTTGTCACAGATGTTGTCAAGGGCGGCGTTATCGCTGTTACCAACGGTGTTCGCGTTTTCATCCCCGGTTCTCTTGCAACTGCATCGCGCAGCGAGTCTCTTGACGGTCTTCTGAGAAAGAACGTCAAGTTCCGCATCATCGAGGCCAACAACTATAAGAAAAGAGCTGTCGGCTCAATCCGTGCCGTCCTCAAGGAGGAGAGAAAGGCCGCTGAGGAAGCTTTCTGGGCTCAGGCTGAGGTCGGTCAGAAGTATACCGGCACCGTCAAGTCTCTTACCAACTACGGCGCATTCGTCGACATCGGCGGCGTGGACGGAATGGTTCACATCTCCGAGCTTTCCTGGAAGCGCATCAAGCATCCGTCGGATGTCCTGAAGGTCGGCGACGTTATCGATGTCTACATAAAGGCTCTTGATCCCGAGAAGAAAAAGATTTCTCTGGGCTACAGAAAGGACGAGGACAATCCGTGGGAGATCCTTCGCAAGAACTATCCCGAGGGAACCGTTATCGATGCTGAGATAGTCAGCCTTACCGATTTCGGCGCATTCGCAAGAGTTATCCCCGGCATTGACGGTCTTATCCACATTTCTCAGATAGCGGATCGCCGCATCGAGAAGCCCTCCGACGTTCTCAAGGTCGGCGACAAGGTTCAGGTGAAGATCATCGGCATCGACTTCGACAAGAAGCGCGTCAGCCTTTCGATCAGAGCTCTGCTCGAGCCCGCCGCAGAGGACGAGGCTGAGGAGACCGAGGCTGAATAATCAGTTCTGATTTCACTATCCGGTTTCTGCCGTTTGGCAGGAGCCGGATATTTTTATCCCCGTGCGTATGTTTTTGCATAAATTTTGCACAAAACGCGCCGCGCCCTGCAATATCTTTTCTATCCTCACGGGCGTAAAAAATATTGTACCGCGGGACAAAGAGTGGTATAATTATCTTTATAATCGAAGGGAGGCGGATCGATGAAACGCATAACGCTCGTTTGCGGTCATTACGGCAGCGGAAAAACAAATTTCGCGCTCAACCTCGCAGTCAACGCGGCAAAGCGCGGCGAGAAGATAACGCTCGTCGATCTCGATATAGTCAATCCCTATTTCCGCACCGCGGACTACAAGGACGAGCTTGAGGCGGCGGGAGTCAATGTAATTGCCCAAAACCTTGAGGGCACTACCCTCGACGCACCCGCGCTGACGGCGAGAATGTTCTCGATTTTTGAGGAGAGCATGGGCAGAGTCATAGTTGATGTCGGCGGCGACGATGCGGGCGCTACCGCGCTCGGGCGCTTTTCGCGCCAGCTCAACGAGTCGGGCTATGATATGCTCTGCGTCGTCAACAAATTCCGCAAGTTTATTTCAAGCCCCGATGAGGCGGTCGAGCTGCTCGGGGAGATAGAGGCGGCGTGCCGTCTGAAAGCGACGGGGTTGGTCAACAACTCTCACTTGGGGGCGCAGACGACCGCGCAGGACATTCTTTCGTCCGTCCCTTATGCCGAGAAAACGGCTGAGCTTGCGGGCCTGCCGCTGATATATACAACTGCGCCGAGGAGCGTTGCGGGCGAGCTCGAGGGAAAGATAGACAATCTCTATCCCGTCGATGTGCTCGTGAAGCTCCCGTGGTAAAAAATTTTGACCGATACCGCTTCCGAGGCGAAGCGGCTGATATATAAGTTCGGTATTCTTGATTAGGAGGAACAGATATGGCAAAAGTCACGATCAATGAAAACACCTGCAAGGGCTGTGAGCTTTGCACGACGGCATGTCCGAAGCATATTATCAGCCTTGCTAAGGATAAGCTGAACCTAAAAGGTTATCATCCGGCGTGTGTCACAAATCCCGACGAGTGCATCGGATGTGCGGCGTGCGCTATTATGTGTCCCGATTGTGCAATAACTGTTGAGAGATAAGAAAGAAGAGGTGTTGAAAGTGTCAGAAAGAGTTCTTATGAAAGGCAACGAAGCTCTGGCAGAAGCCGCTATCCGTGCCGGCTGCCGCCACTTCTTCGGTTATCCCATCACTCCGCAGACAGAGCTTGCGGCATATATGTCGAAGGTCATGCCTAAAATAGGCGGTACATATCTTCAGGCGGAGAGCGAAATCGCCGCCGTCAATATGGTTCTCGGTGCGGCATCCGCAGGTGTCCGCGCGATGACTTCCTCGTCCTCGCCCGGAATCAGCCTCAAGACCGAGGGTATATCTTATATGGCAGGCTCAGATCTTCCGGCGGTCATTATCAACGTCCAGCGCGGCGGTCCCGGACTCGGCGGAATCCAGCCCTCGCAGGCGGATTACTGGCAGGCGACAAGAGCGCCCGGCCACGGCGATCTGCATATCCTTGTTTTCGCTCCCAGCTCCGTCCAGGAGATGGTCGACCTCGTCGGCAGAGCTTTCGACAAGGCTGATGAGTATCGTATGCCCGCGATGATCCTTGCCGACGGTATGCTCGGTCAGATGATGGAGCCTGTCGAGATAGGCGAAGGCAGCGGCGGCTCGAATGTCGAGAAGCCCTGGGCGGCATGCGGTCACAACGGCGGACGCAAGCACAATATAGTCAATTCTCTCTATCTCCAGGCGGCAGACCTCGAACGCCTTGTCAGAGAGCGTTTCGCAAGATATGCGGTTATTGAGGAAAAAGAGCTCATGAGCGAGAGCTACATGGTCGACGATGCCGATTATGTCGTCGTCGCTTACGGCGCATCGGCGCGTGTCGCAAAGGCGGCTGTCCGCGAAGCAAGAGAGCAGGGCATAAAGGCGGGACTTATCCGCCCGATAACCCTCTGGCCGTTCCCGAAGCAGGCTATGCGCGACGCCGCAGAGCACGCAAAGGCTTTCCTTTGCGTTGAGATGAGCATGGGTCAGATGATAGACGATGTCAAGCTCGCTATCGACTGCAGCAGACCCGTTGAATTCTTCGGACGCACCGGCGGAATAATCCCGACCCCCGCCGAAGTCCTTGAAAATATCAAAAAACTTGCAGGAGGCGAAAAATAATGGCAATCGTATTCCAGAGACCCAAGGCGCTTCTTGATGTGCCTACCCATTATTGCCCCGGCTGCACTCACGGTATAATCCACCGCCTCGTTGCGGAGTGCATTGACGAGCTCGGTATAGAGGGCAAGACCGTCGGCATCGCGCCCGTCGGATGCGCCGTTATGGCATATAATTATTTCGGCTGTGATATGATAGAGGCTCCCCACGGACGCGCTCCGGCCGTTGCAACAGGCGTCAAGCGCGCAAAGCCCGAGGATGTCGTTTTCACCTATCAGGGCGACGGCGACCT
>DJQG01000100.1:0-4946 GCA_002438685.1 Ruminococcaceae bacterium UBA6392
CCCCCGGTAGAACCGGGGGTTTTCAACTGTTGCGAAATAATCAAAAGCCGGAGTGAATAAACTCCGGCTTTTTTCGTACTTTTTGCTTCAAACGACTTGTGTCGATAATATTTTGTGTTATAATTGGGTTGCAACTCAGGAAAGCGTTGGGAGCGCAAATCTTTGGCAAAGAGAAGCAGTGTTATCGAAGCTAAAAACAGAATACTCTCTGCCTGCGTGAAAATGTTCATAGAAAAGGGCTATAAAGAGACTACCATGCTTGATATAATCAGAGAAGCGGGAGTCTCGGCGGGAACATTTCAGAATATTTTCCGCACCAAGGACGGAGTGCTCACTGAGCTTGTCAATGTCATGTTTGACAATCAGTTCAGCACCGCCGAAAGCATTGTTGGCGGGAACGGCGATCCTGTGCTCATGTATTCTGTCGAGCTGGCGGTTCAGATGACTCTTGCGGAGCTGAATGAAAATCTCAGGCAGATATATGTCGAAGCTTATACGCAGCCGAAAATAAACGAATACATATGTCAAAAAACATCTTCAGAGCTTTATAAGCTGTTCGGCGGCATAATGCCGCAATATTCGGAGAGCGATTTCTATGAGTCGGATATCGGTAACGCAGGTATAATGCGCGCCTATATGGCTCGCCCATGCGACAAGTATTTTACGCTCGAAAGAAAGCTCGAAAAACTTCTCAGAATGACTCTCAACTCATTCGATATCCCGAAAGACAAGCAGAATCAGGTTGTTGACTACGTTGATTCGCTTGATATCCGCAGTATCGCAGACGGCGTGATGCAAAAGCTATTTGAGACTCTTGCAATGAAATTTGATTTCAGCCTCGCCTGAACGATACCACTAATTTCGAATACCTCTGTTCTCATATCTCTTAGCAGTTGGACTGTCACCGTGAAAGCGGCGGCAGTCCTCTGCTTTTTGCGTATATAAAAAGCAGGCGAGATAAATTCCCGCCTGCTTTTGGTTTTACCAATCTGTTACATATCTGTTGAGTGTGTCTTCAATACCGCCGGTGACGGAGCTCGGGTCATCCATAAGCCTGTCGCAGCCCACACGGAAGACCATAACTCCGCCCGCTCCGCTGAGTAGGGCATAAGTCGTCTTGTCGCCTGCGAGAGCAGGGGAGCAGAATGTTCCGTCGTATATCTGACCGGCGTCGGGAACATTGTAATACTTGCTGTCCCAATAGTTCGCGCTTTCGAGCGTGCGCCACGATGCCCAGTACGGTGCGCCGCTTATCGGTCTGCCGTAAACGGCGATTCCGATATTTATCTTGCTGATATCTGCGCCGTTTTTCTCGAAGTCGCGCAATCCCTCTTCGGCCTGCTGAAGAGAACTTTGATACCCATCCTCGTCGTTTCCGTCATACGCCATGAACTGAACCTGATCGAGACAGTCAAAAGTCTCCTTTGAAAGCCCGAGAGAACCGGAAGAAAGTGCACTTGATATTATCGAGTCCTCTTTATATGCTTTCAGGTCGCGGTGAAGCTTCTGGATGAAGCTGTCGTATACTTTCCAATCGTCCGCGGTTACGGGATATTCCCAGTCGATATCCACGCCGTCAAAGTCATGTTTTTTCACGAGTGCGGTTATCTGATCTGCGACCTTTTCCCAGTGGGATGCCATATAAACATTGACTCCGTTGTGGCCGTCTCCCCATGCGCCGTCGGCAAGTGCGGTTACTATGAGCTTCACGCGGTGGCTTTGATTCTGACGCTTGGCGATTATTTCTTTGAGCGCGGTCAGTTCTTGCGCAAACTTCTCTTCGCCCATCTCGCTGAAGTTCATATTGCCGTTTTCGTCCCAATGAACGGCGGCAAAGACGATAACCGTGCTGTACACATCATAGAACTTCGCATAGTTTCTAACATATTCGTCGCCCTTGGCAAGTATCTCCGTCGGAACATCTCCGTCGAGCCTCTGATAAGCCGATACTTCAAATCCCTCTGCGTTGCGCTTGGGTTCATTATAAAGCTTGAGCGACTTTATGTTTGCCGGCACGGCGTCGTCGCGGAATTTGTCTATTGAGAGCCTTATGCGATCCGTGGTCACTGCGTCAAAGCTGCACAGGCGCATATCCTGTATCTTTTCGCTCTGATACACGGTTTTCCATTCGCCGTCAACAAAAGCCTGAATCCTGAAATACTGAACCTGATTGCCGATCTCTTCAATCAGCGCGGTGTTTATCGTGCTTTCGGCGGCAAGTTTTACCTCTGCGTAGCTGCTTGTGGTGTCGTCAACGCCTTCGGCAGGGGAGCCGTCCGGGCACTGAGCTGTCCAGCACTTGCCGCTGCCGTCGAGCATATTTGCGGCGTCCGCTTTTTCATCTTTTTTCAGCGTCTCAAAAACTATCTGCGCACCGCTTGCGGCGTTCGAAGAGGTGAATTGAGCCTGAATGAAACTGTTTTTCTGAGAAGAATTGTCTGCAATATTTGTAATCATAGTCATTGAAATTATAACGGCGCAGATAAGCACGCCGGACACAAGCGCAGCGAGAGTTTTTTTGCCGCTGCTGCAAAAGACGGGAGCGAGGCGAAGCCCGCGGCGAGTGAAAGATAGAGAATTTTATCGGATATGGCACTTAATCCTTTTGAAAAGGCGTCTGCCGATATTCCGCTGTCGAGCCCGAATACAAGCACAAAAGTATAAATGAATGTCACAATGCCGAGCAGGGCAAATATTGTATATATCACATTTGCGGCTTTTATGCCTTTGAGGCTGCCTTTTTTATCCCCGGCAAATGCGCAGATAAGCAGATAAATAAGATTGACTGCCGCGCACGCGCATATTATGCCGAGAAGAGTGGGAACAAATTTGTCCCCGAGCGGATAGAGGTTGGCTATCCAGCCGTATGTCCATGTCGCACTGCTCAAAAATACTGCGGCGCAGACGCTGAGCACAAAGCTTGTGTAGGCGAAAACACGTGAATGTATCGCACTTCCGACCTTTTTGAAAAAATTCATATCAAGATCCCTTTCGGTTCTTTTTATATCAGTTGCAGTGTAACATACCGGTATATTTTAGTCAAGCGACAATTTAATATAAAAAACTGCCCGATCGCACAGTTGTTGCACTATGCAGTCGGGCGATTATATTTTTATTATTTGCAGACGAGCTCGCCGTTTTCAACATCAACGGTTATGGTCGAATCCGCGTCAAGGTCGCCGGAGAGAATCTTTCTCGCGACGAGGGTTTCAAGGCTGCTCTGCAGGTATCTGCGAAGCGGTCTTGCACCGTAAACGGGATCGAATCCGCGGTCGATGATGAGCTCCTTGGCGGCGTCGGTAACTTCGAGTCCGAGGCTCTTGTCCGCAAGACGCTTCTTGAGGGAGTCGAGCATGATGTCGATGATGCCCTTGAGGTTGTCTTTTGTCAGCGGGCGGAAGAATATCGTCTCGTCAAGACGGTTGAGGAACTCGGGACGGAAGCTGCGGCGCAACTCGTTCATGACGCCCTCGCGAGCCTCTTCAGAGATGTTGCCGTTCTCGTCGATGCCGTCGAGCAGATACTGGCTGCCGAGGTTCGAGGTGAGAATGATTATCGTGTTCTTGAAGTCCACAGTACGTCCCTGACTGTCGGTTATACGGCCGTCGTCGAGCACCTGAAGCAGGATGTTGAACACATCCGGGTGTGCCTTTTCAATCTCGTCAAACAGTACAACGGAGTAGGGCTTGCGGCGTACAGCCTCGGTCAGCTGACCGCCCTCATCGTATCCGACATATCCGGGCGGCGCTCCGATAAGACGGGAGACGGAGTATTTCTCCATGTATTCGGTCATATCGATACGAACCATGTTGTGTTCGTCGTCAAACAGGCAATCGGCAAGAGCCTTTGCAAGCTCCGTCTTGCCGACACCGGTGGGACCCAAGAACAGGAAGCTGCCGATGGGCTTGTTGGGGTCGGATATGCCTGCACGGGAGCGGAGGATAGCCTCTGTGACTTTCTGAACCGCCTCGTCCTGACCGACAACGCGCTGATGGATAACATCATCAAGGTGGAGCAGCTTCTCACGTTCACCCTCCATGAGCTTTGCAACGGGTATACCGGTCCATTTTGCGACTATGGTCGCAATCTCTTCCTCGGTCACGGTGTCGTGAACAAGAGTATTTTCGGTGCGCTGCTCGCTCTTCTTTTCAGCCTCGGTAAGACGCTTTTCAAGAGAGGGCAGATCGTAATATTTGAGCTTTGCCGCTTTTTCGTATTCGTAGTGAAGCTGAGCCTGCTCAATATCTGCGTGAGTCTGCTCGATTTCCGATTTAAGCTTCTTGACCTCGTCAACGCTCTGCTTTTCAGCCTCCCAGCGCGACTTCATCTCGTTGAACTTGTCTTTGTATTCGGCAAGCTCGGCGCCGAGCTTCTCAAGACGCTCCTTGGAGAGCTTATCCGTCTCTTTCTTCAGAGCCATCTCTTCGATTTCAAGCTGCATTATCTTGCGGCGTACATCGTCAAGCTCCGAGGGCATTGAGTCAATCTCGGTGCGGATGGAAGCGCACGCCTCATCGACAAGGTCGATTGCCTTGTCGGGCAGGAAACGGTCGGTAATGTATCTGTCCGAAAGAGTAGCGGCGGCGACAAGAGCACTGTCGTGTATACGAACGCCATGGTAAACTTCATAGCGCTCCTTGAGTCCTCTGAGTATCGAAATCGTGTCTTCGACAGTGGGCTCGTTCACCATAACAGGCTGGAAACGACGCTCAAGCGCGGCGTCCTTTTCAATATATTTGCGGTATTCGTCGAGCGTAGTTGCGCCGATACAGTGCAGCTCACCTCTTGCAAGCATGGGCTTCAAAAGGTTGCCTGCGTCCATGCTGCCCTCAGTCTTGCCTGCGCCGACTATCGTGTGCAGCTCATCGATGAAGAGCAGTATCCTGCCCTCGGATTTCTTTATCTCTTCGAGCACAGCCTTGAGTCTCTCTTCAAACTCGCCGCGG
>DJQG01000100.1:4983-8784 GCA_002438685.1 Ruminococcaceae bacterium UBA6392
CCGCGGTACTTTGCACCGGCGATAAGCGAACCCATATCAAGGCTGAAAACAGTCTTGTCTTTAAGCCCCTCGGGCACATCGCCGCGGACTATTCTCTGTGCGAGACCTTCGGCGATAGCGGTCTTGCCGACGCCGGGCTCACCGATAAGCACGGGGTTGTTCTTCGTTTTTCTCGAAAGAATACGAATGACATTTCTTATCTCCGTGTCGCGGCCGATAACGGGATCAAGCTCGTTTTCGCGCGCACGCTTGACAAGATCGGTGCCGTACTTTGAAAGCGCATCGTAAGTATCTTCGGGGTTGTCGCTGGTTACCGGGCTTGTCTTGACCTTTGAAAGCTCGTCGACAAAAGCGTTCTTGGTTATGCCGTGGGCATTGAATATCTTTCTGATTTCCGGAGTCATGTTCGTGAATATGCCGAGCATAAGATGCTCAACCGAAACATATTCGTCGTTCATGCTCTTTGCCGTCTTTTCGGCGGTACGGATAACGCGGTCGGTCTCCGAGGAGAGATACATCTCGCCGCCGGAAACCTTGGGGAGAGTGGCAATATAAGAATCAAGCTCGCCGAGAACAGTGTTGCAGTCAACGCCCATCTTGCCGAACAGGGAGGGGATGAGCCCGCCGTCCTGATCAAGCAGAGAGTAGAGCAGATGCTCGGGGACGAGCGACTGGTTGTCGTTCTCTCTTGCTATGTTCTGCGCGTTCTGTATTGCTTCAACGGTCTTCTGGGTATAGTTCTGAGTGTTCATAAAATCACCTGCTTAGTCTAAGTTTTGAGTTATATTATTATTGACTGCCGCGCGATGTATTCGGCATAGCAGTGCTCGATATCTGCCGGAGAATATCTGCCGGCAAGGAAGCCTTTCATAAGTTTGTCAAACAGTTCAATATATCCGGATATAGCCTGCGCGAGTTCCTCGGTCGAGGAGTTTTTCTTCGGCACGACTATACTGCGGCAGAACTTGTTATAATAGAGGGCGTAGTCAACATTCTCCACTCCGTAATGGGGGAGATATTTTTGCTCTATGCTGTGCCACAGGCGGAAGAAGTCGGTCATGTCGGAGATAAGCGCGGCGCTCTGCGTGCGGAATATCACCGAAAGCTCGCCGATGGAATCCTGCCCGTTTTCATACAGCTCCACTTCATATTTGACTGTGGGGCGGTATTTATATTCCAGACTGCTCTTGAGCGACATTGTAAGGTCGTTCGGAGTGAAGAACGGCACAAGCTGCCCATATGAGGCAACCGCTTCTTCAATAGCCTGGAATACATCGTTTATTCGCCTCTGCGGCGTGACCATGCCAAAATATTCGGCAAGTATCTGGTTTATTAGATTCGATCGGTTGGTGCCCCTTTGGTGCGCGAGCCTATCCGCCTCGCGGACAACTTCGTCGTTGAGCATCAAACTGTATAATGTTTTCTTCAAGAGTATCAACTCCCTTTGTTTTCTGTTCCTATAATATACCGGTTTCGGAAACTTGTCAATAGATTTATATAAATGTTCATACAAAGTTAATAAATTTAAAATCAAGTTTCGAAACCAAAAAAATAATTTTTGTTGCAATATATACTCGGTTTCTGATATACTTTTCTTGGATATTACTTGGATATTATAGGATATAAGCTCGTACAGGGAGCAAAAAAATATAAGGAGCGATAAAATGAACGGTAAAACAAGGAAATTTGTGGCTTTGGTTATGACGGCTTTGGCTGTTATATTTCTCTGCTCGTGTGCCGGGAAAACTTCGAACGGCGATGATGTTTCCGGAGCAAAGAAAACGGAGAACGGCNNCCGCCGCAAAATCAGCGCAGACAGAAAAATACAGTAACGGAGATTTCAGCATCACGATACCGAAAGGCTGGAAAGTAACGAGCGCCGGAAGCGGAATATATCACAGCATCCGGGTGTGTGATCCCAACGAGCCGCTCAATCAGATGTTCGTTCTGCTTAAAGCGGACTGCCTGCTTCACAGCCAGGCGGGAAAAGATGCATGGCAATATAACTATAACATGGGAAATACTCAAGCTGCATTTTTTGCGTCTGCTGTTGTGCTGTCTGATCCTTCGACCGAAGGGTTCTTTAAGATTTTTTCACAGTATACCGATTTTGTCTTAAAAAACGAGCCGGATTATTCGGGATATTCGTTTCCGACTTTCGGCGATTTTACCGTGACCGAACGATTTAAGGCTGCGGGCGCACTGAGCTCATATGCTCTCGGCGATGAGCTGCTCCGCGCATCTTTCAATAGCAGCGGTAAGCAGGGCGAGGGTATGTTTGCGGCATCTGTTGTTGATTTCGGAAAATTTTCTATAGCTTCCGGTGACGTGTCGGGTTATGTATTGCCTCAGGCAGACGGCGGATATTACATGGCGTATAATATTATGGCAATAACCGCGGTTAAAGATACTTTTATCGAGTGGGAGAGCCTGCTCACCGAGTGTATGAAAACGCTTAAATATTCCGACAAATTTGTGAACGCAACTAACAGCGCAAGTAACGAAAAAGTAGCGCAGGCACAGCAGATAAGCCAAAACTTCAATCAGACTATGGACGGGATTATGTCATCGTGGGAGAGCCGCAATAAGAGCACGGATATAATAAGCCAGAAGCAGAGCGACGCAACGCTCGGATATGAGCGCGTTTACGACACCGAGACGAATGAAATATATCGCGCAACGAACGGATTTACGGACGATTACAAAGGCGAGCGGTATAAGCTGGTTACGGATGATAATATGTATACGACGCCCATAAGCGGATACATAGAGAAAGACTGATACTTCGGAGATGATAATATGATCTTGTTCTTTACAGGAACAGGCAACAGCAGACATATCGCGCGCAAAATTGCTGATTCACTCGGCGACGAGTTGCTGAATATGAACGAGAAAATTAAAGCGTGGGATACATCGGAGATAAGCGCAGACGGTAGGCTTGTTTTTGTCGTTCCGACTTACGGTTGGCGCATTCCGCGCATTGTCGAAGAGTGGATAGACGAGACACCGTTCAGCGGAAAGTTTAAAGTGTGGTTTGTCATGGATTGCGGCGGCGAGATAGGCGACGCAGACAAATATATCAGGCGCTTATGCTCAAGGAAGTCATTTGACTATATGGGTGTCAAGCAGATAGTGATGCCCGAAAATTATGTCGCCATGTTCAGCGTGCCGAACGCCGAACAGGCTGCACGGATAATCGAAAGGGCTCAGCCGGATATTGCAGACGCTTCGGAAACTGTAAAAGCCGAAAAGAAATTCACTCAGCCGCGAAGAAATGCTTATGACAAGCTAATGAGCGATATAGTCAACCCGGTGTTCTATAAATTTTTTGTCAAGGCGGACGCCTTTACAGCAAATGACAAATGCATCGGATGCGGCAAGTGTGCAAAAATGTGCCCGCTCAACAATATTGAATTAAAAAATCAAAGACCTGTTTGGGGCAAGAATTGCACCCACTGCATGGCGTGTATCTGCCTTTGCCCAACGGAAGCCATTGAATATGGCAAAAAGAGCGTCGGCAAACCGAGATATCATCTTGATTAAAAAACAAAGGAAGTATGACTCACAGCCATACTTCCTTTGTTTATTTCCTTTTGCTGAGTGCTATCATAATAGCGCCGATAGCGGCGGTCGCTGCGGCTCCCGCCCATATGCCGTATTTGAGCTTTTCTTTGTCGTCCGCATCATTTATGTACCGCATTACTGAGAGCGGAGTCTTTTTGAATAGGTCGAAATATGTTACCGCTCTTGTGTGATATTCAAACGACCTGTTTTCATCAAGCTCAAAGATACGCACGCCGC
>DJQG01000093.1:0-5698 GCA_002438685.1 Ruminococcaceae bacterium UBA6392
GATCCCGCTTATCTCCACCAAACGAAAAGCCTTGAAACCGTTATATATCAACGGATTCAAGGCTTTTTTGTTTGTTTTTGTAAGGCTATTCTATTTTCTTATATGATGTCAAAACAGCGGATTTAATCACGGTTGGGAACAAATTGTGAACAAAATCAACGGCTTCACAGAAGTCCAACAGCTTTTTGTAACTGCGCTATATCGACATGTGTGTAAACTTTATTTGTGACAACTTCGGAGGAGTGCCCCATTAATCGTTGAATATCCCACTTGTCCGCGCCGTTACGGTGTAACATAGAAGCAAAAGTGTGCCTTGTGGCATGAGGTGTGAGACGCGGGAGGCTGAGAGCTTCCAGTGTCGGATAATACCATTTCTCGCGAAAATATTTTGCGGTAACCGGAACGAGATTATTTTCTTGCTCTCGGCAAATGATAGTCGGGCCGTTTTTATCAAGCCATTTTTGCAGATAAGGCATGACTTTATCTGAGACGGGGACAACTCTGTTTTTTCCGGCTTCAGTTTTTTCACCGCCTGTTAGAGTGTGATTTGCTGAATTCCAGCTGAATTGGGTAAGTGATAAGAACTCGTTTATTCTCCATCCAGTGTAGCACATAATTAAAATTAAGTCCGCGTACATAAAGCCATTTTCAGCGGCGGTCTCAAGCTTTTGTAAATCAAGATCGCTAAATGGAACCTTTTCTTTTGTTTCCGCTTTTGGCAGCGTAACAAATGATGCGTAATTTTTTAGGACGATGTCGCTCTGGACGGCATAGTCGCATAACAGCGATGCAAAAAGTTTTATTTTTTGAAGCGATGAAACGGAGAGACCGCTTTGATATGCCGTGTCAATAACAGTTTGAAAGTGTGCGGCGCGCAAATCCTTTACTTTATATTTTCCAAGCTCTGAAAGTTTTTTCCATGCAGCGTTGTAGTTATCTTGTGTTTGTCGAGATAGATTCTTGAACTTTTGCAATTTTTTGTATTCGGCACACAACTGCGCGAGTGTGATGTTCTCGGCGGTCGCCGGGACATCAAGATGCGGAGTCTTATGCCAAGCGCCGAGTGCAGCCATTGCTTCCGCCCGGGTCGCGTAGCATCCGATGAGTTTGCGCTGCTTTTCGAGCAAATATCCGTTGTCGGTCATAGGTGCGAGAACTGCCCACGGTTTACGGCGGTTGCCGGAAAGTTTGCGGATCGTTCCATATCCGTTTGGATTTTTCATTGTGAGCCTCCTTTCAGACTCGTGCCTGTTCCTTATAGAAAGTGACGGCTTTCCTAATGAACGGTTCGGGCAAGTCAAAATATTCCGACAGTTCCCAAACTTCAGAAAATCCGGAATTTATAGCATTTTTCAGCTTGTCCCGCGGGACAAGCTTTTTTATTGCCCATTTATCCGCACGGCGTTCATGTTTGGCACGCAGGTCGCAGACGGCATAGACATTATAAAAGCTTCCGGTTATGCAGTGCCCGAGTTCGTGAGCCAAACAAACCGCTTCTTCAGAGCGGGTGTCGATTGAGAATGGATCGATTCCGATGTAACAAGTGCCGTCCGGCTCCATAGTGGAGACTGAACCTGTCAGCGGCAGGTCAAATGCATATATCTCTATTCCTTCATCTTCTGCGAGTTCATATAGACTGTCAAGACTTGTCATTTTGATGCCTTTCTGATTTCAGTTTAATGACCATATTTGCGGTTTGCGCGTGCGATTCTCTCGTCGATTGTTTCACCGCGTTCGTCGGTTTCCGACGGTAGCTGATATTTACTATTGGTTTCGTATGATTCCGTGGTTCCTTGAGCATCTTGCGCGTAATGGTATCCCTCAAGGTAACCTTTGTAATAACCGTCGTGATAAGCTTTTGCTTTTTGAGTCTTGAGCGTGAGCGGAAATGCTATAGAAAGGGCGATGACCGCCGCAGCGAGAACGGATATCAGGATAACGGTTAAAATCTTTTTTGTTTTAACAGAGGGGATATTAATCTTTAAAAGGACTTTATCCTTTTCCGGTGAAGATGCTTTCAATGTTATTACTCGACGCTCTTGAGCAACGGGCTTGTCCTCTTCCTTGAAAGTGCGCGATTTCTCCGAGAGCGGGTCTATGGTATTGGTTTCTTCCGGCGTAACAGAGGGTTTATTATCTCTCTGCGGGCATTCCTCGGCGCGTTCTGCATCAACGACAGAAGCGGGAATATCATTCTTTGCTTCGGTTGGATTCACGAGCGTTTTAGAGTCATTCCCAGTTGGTTTATGCGAGCCGCCGCGTGTCAGCAGAAAATATGAAACTAAGCCATACAATGCAGTAAATGAAGTAGAAGCAGGGGTAACTGTTATGCCGGTAATAGCAGACATTATCAAACTGAAAACAAGAGAGAATACAAATCCGTAAATGAGCGCAGTTATAATTGCATACTTTTTGGAAAGCGGATATCCGCGAATAAGATACCGATAAAAACAAAGCGGAAGGCAATATAAAACCAATGGCACGATGGCACAAGCTAAAGCATCTTTGTAATCCATACAAACACCCCTTTGTATTTTGCTATTTATTTATTTTTTGTGCTTTTCTCTAACGAACCTCGCGAACTGTTTGACTTCGTCATACATTTCCGGGGTTATTTCTTTGTCGCCGTCAAAAAGGGCAAACATGATTTCCTCATCAGACACTGCTTTTTCGGTAGATGATTGTGAAATAGGCTTTGAATCACGACAAAGGATATAATCGGTAGTTACTCCGAAATAGTCAGCAATTTTTTGTAGATTTTCTGTATCAACTAACCTATTGCCGTTTTCCCAATTAGAAACAGTGTTTTGAGCAACACCAAAAATCTTTGCAAATTGTTGTTGGCTTAATCCATTACTTTTCCTCAACTCAGCTAATCTGTTCAAATATATCACCTCAAGGCAAGTATATATCACGATAAGTGATAAAGTAAAGAAAAAAATAAAAAATATCTCAAAAAGAGATTGACAAGTATCTCGAAAGGTGATATTATCACATTGTGAGATACAAGGAGGCGATAACTGGTGAAAATCACGGAATACAGAAAAAAACTTAATTTATCTCAGAGTGAATTAGCCGAAATGGTTGGCGTTGGGCAATCAACTATTGCAATGTGGGAATCGGGGGAACGGATTCCACGGGTTAAATTTTTAAAAAAGATGTCAGAATTGTTTGGATGCTCAATAGACAATCTACTTTATTAAGGTGCGGTAGATGCACTTAAGGGTACACATTTGCTGCATGGTTTTAAATGATGCTCAAGAGCTTCTAATAGGCTCATTTCTTTAAGTTCAGACGATGAACAATCCTTGCTGTAGTGGTATTTGTTTTCGGAAAAAGAACAGTACACTACTTTATCCGAATCATCGTAGATACCGGAATCTATGTACCCTTCATCGTAACCGAATGAAAGTCCGTCGGAATAACCGAGATTATATCCGTCGTCAAATCCTTTTGAATATCCAATGCTGAAATTGTCGTTGTAGCCCTTTTTTCTTCCTGCTTCTAACCCGTTTTTCATAATTCGATTTGAGGTAGAGGGAAATATCAGAAAGAAAATCATAAGAAACGAGATAATGATTCCTACTATATCTTTCTTCTTGTTCTTCATTGGGTGCCTCCTATTAGCGCATTCTGCTGTTGTATTCTTCGTAAATTTTTGAATCTTCAATGCCCTCACTCAACCCGTTGGAGTAACCAATATCATAACCATCGTTGAAGCCAGTTTCTTCTCCGATTTCTTTACCCTCACCATAGCCCTCGGCATATCCCGTTTTGCTGCCGTCCTTGTAACCTGCATCAAAACCTTTATTGTAAAAAGCACAGCCTGAAAGGGAAAGAACAAGTAATATCATAGAGATAAAAGTTAATAAAGAAATATAGATTTTCACAAACCCACCACCTTTACATTTATTTTTAGTATACAGACTTATAAGAACAAAGTCAAACAGAAGGGATGAATATTATGCCGCGAGTTTTGAAACCAAAGCCTACAAAAGAAGAAATCCTCGCGATTGACGGCAGCGTGCCGGTTGAGATGGCCGCGAGGTATCTCGGACGACCGAAAGACTTTATCTATAACGGACTGCAGAAGCAGGCACTGCCTATCGGAATCGCATATATCCGTGAAAAAGAATGGTGCTACGACATAAGACCGCAGGCGCTGGTTGAATACAACGAGCATGGCGGCATAATGCAGCACACGGAATTTGAACACTTTGTCCGCGCCGTGATAACGAACGCAGCAAAGAATGTCGTTGATATGGCAGTGTTCGGAGAATACTAATTGAATATTTTTTTGCTGTCGGCCTGCCGTGTTCCGGGGAGAATCCCGCATATTGATCTTGTTTTTATCACACCTTTCTGAAACGTATTAGGGCACACAATTCATTTTTCTACAATCCTCCAAAATCCCCGGGGCACGGCAGACCGACAGAGAAGGACACAATATGTTTTCAACAGACGGAAAAATTAGCAAAATATGTAAATCGTGCGAATACAGACATGTGTTCGGCGGCAGCACTCCGATGGCGGACTGGAGCAATACTCTGTGCAACTACAGCATCGAAAAAGACAGATTCAGAGAAACTCCGGCGAGCGATGATTATTGCGCCTACTATAAGCCGCGAAGGAGGAAACGCCGATGAAGCTGAACCCGATAACAAAGGATCCGGAAATCATGCGCGGAGTATTCGAGATCGAAGACGGGAAATTTGTCCACGACAACCCATACGGTTACATAACGAACCTCAAAGATACAGAGATACATGCAGAATACATGGAGTTCAAAAAGACGCTGAATGAAAAGACGGCGCTTTCAGATGAAGAGAGATTCTTTTTTGATGTGTTGATGATAGAACGGTTTCGGACTGATCTTCGTCAGCGTGTGCGGGAATTTAAAGAAAGGGAGGGGACGCCTTTGCAAAAGCTTGTTTCAAAATCGGTATCCGGGAATTGGACGGTGGAGCTGCTATTTGATGAGGGAATGCCGCAAAAGTGGATGATTAAGACCCCGGAGGAGAGCATCAGCGAGGAAAACGGTCTTGTTGCGGTCAATATCTATACAGAGAAGATAAGCCGACCGCTGCAGAAGCGAATCGGAAATTATTACGAGCGACAGGGATTATCCCGATATACGGGAAATTAAGGAGGATAAACAAATGTATACAGAATGTTTTTTATGCCATCAGTACTGCGATACCGAGAAACATCATATTTTCGGCGGAGCACTGTNNCGCAAGAAGAGCGAGAAATACAAGCTGACGGTTCAGCTGTGCCCCTACTGCCACAGGGACAACAAAGAGGGCGTGCACAACAACCGCGAGAAGATGCAGTCACTGCATGAATACGGGCAGCACAAGGCAATGGAAGAGCAGGACTGGACGATAGAAGACTTTATCGCGAATTTTTATAAGAATTACATTTAAGGAGGCGTTCGGATGATAAATTCAGTGGTTCTCATGGGGAGACTGACAAGAACGCCGGAGTGCAGAAGCACCGAAAACGGAACGGCGGTCACGGCTTTCAGAATAGCGGTTGACCGCCGCTTCACTTCCGCGGACGGAGAACAGATAACAGACTTTTTCAACATTGTCGCCTGGCGTTCTACTGCCGTGTTCGTTGCGGATCATTTCAGCCAGGGTGACATGATCGCCGTGCGGGGTGCGCTGCAAAGCAGACAGTATACGGACAAAAACGG
>DJQG01000093.1:5767-7813 GCA_002438685.1 Ruminococcaceae bacterium UBA6392
GGAAGTATTAATAGTATTCGCGATTCTTGTGCTGTGTCTGATCTATGCGCTTGCCGCCGTGCCGGCACGCGCTGATGCCGCAGCGACCGCATACAGAGTGGATTCCGAGCCGCCTGCGGCGGAGCCGATTATGACTTGCGAGGAGAAAACAAAGGTATGCTACGAACTCTCAGAAGAAGAGCGGGCAATAGTGGAGAGCGTCGTAATGGCTGAAGCCGGTGCAGAGCCGTACATAGGCAAAATGGCGGTGGCACAATGTATTCTTGACGCCTGCAAATCGGAACACGAACGCCCGGCAGAAATCATCAGAAGCTTCGGCTATACCGACAAAAGACCCGAGCCGAACGAAGATGTGAAGCGCGCGGTCAGCGCGGTTTTTGACAGCGGCGAAATGGCAACTGATGCCGAGATTCTATATTTTTATGCACCTGCGCTGGTAAGCAGCGCGTGGCACGAGTCGCAGACCTATATCTGCACGATAGGCGAGCACCGCTTCTTCGGGGAGGCGTGGAAATGATAAAAAGCAATTACACTTTCGGTGAAATCATCGAACTTCAAAAACTACCGCTCAGCGACAAAGTCGCTTTTTCCGTTGAGGTACTGAAACAGTGCGAAAGAATTACGAGCCACAATATTGCACTTGCTTTCTCCGGTGGCAAAGACAGCCTTGTTGTTGCTGATCTCATCGAACGCTTTGTGCCAACGCTGCACGGTAAGATACTTTGTATTTTCGGCAATACAGGCGTGGAGTTTCCCGAGAGTTTAGCCTTTGCACGAAAATATGGCAAGGCGCATTACGGTGATAGATTTATTGAGACCGAACTGCTGCGCCTCGACCATGACGAGCTGAGATATGATTTTGCCCGCGAGCTGATTGAAAGGCTGGAATCTGAAGGTGCTCTTGACGAGGTTTTAAAGACGGACGGCAAGCTCAAGGGACAGGGCGCTTTAATTACGGCGGCGAAAAAACGCGGGTATGAACTCAACAGGACGAACTGCTATTTCAAAGGGCACCGGATGAATTTCGCGTATTGCCTTGAGCAGTATGGCGCTCCACTGCTCGGGAAAGCAGCGTCAAAGCTCGACGCTCATCGAATCAACATAGAGTGCTTTTTGAAATATTCCGATACATCATCTGACGACGAAAAACTCAAAGAGTATTACAACACGTTGAAAGAGTGCAAATTTTCGCAGCATTGCTGCAAATTGCTGAAAAAAGAGCCATCAGAGCGAGTTCAAGCGGAAAAGGATGTTGGAGTGATAATAAAAGGCTTAATGGCTGCGGAATCACACACTCGTATGCTCAGCATCGCCACGCGGGGTCCGATATTTGCCTCGCACAGACCGCATATCAAGGACGAGCCTTTTTACCATGTGTCCCCGATTGCTATGTGGCGAGATGAAGATGTTTGGGAGTATATAAATACTTACGGTGTTGAGCGTCCGCCGCTTTATGACATCACATATGAGACCGTGGACGGCGAAACAAAACACATTGAACGCAATGGCTGTATGTTTTGCGGGACTGATATCCAGTTCCGAAACAATCATCTGAGTGTACTGAGGCAAACTCACCCCAAGGCATATCAGGTCTGCATGGAGCAATTCGGATATCGCAAGGAGCTCAACACCTTGTTCCAGCTTCGCAAAGACAAAAATATTCTGTCGGCGATGACCGAAACGGGCAGAAGCGCGCGAATGATAGATGCGGTCGGTGACAGTCCGCTGCTTCCCAAAGCTCGACCTTGCGCGTATGACAATTTTGGAGAAATGGTTAATTTGACAGGTACAGGGCTTGAGGCTGAGTATGACCCTGAGGAGGTTTAACTATGGCACTAAAATTCGCAATTCAGACGGCGCTTGAATTTGTCGCTGTCATACTTATCATCTACGGCTTTTGCCGCGAGGACAAGCTGATAGAGTTTGAAGACAGGATAAAGGCAAGAATCAGAGAGCGGGCAGACCATAACAGAAAAGGAGACAAATCATGATTACAAACATTGAAGTAACAAAGCTTTTGCAGCACCCTGACAACCCGAGAAAAAA
>DJQG01000049.1 GCA_002438685.1 Ruminococcaceae bacterium UBA6392
TCGACGCCCTGCGCGCCGATTCGCGCGTAACTTTTGATCAGAGCCTGATGCTCGTAAACTCCGAGCATCCTCTGGATGATAATGACAAGTTAAATCTCGCGGAATACAAAAAGACGGGAGTTATAATGAACGCCTGCGCCGCAGAGAGCTTTTCGGAGCTGTCCGCCGCAGCAATGGAAAAGACCGACTGCAAGCTGCTTGTCATGAGCAGCGTCCGCGACGCGGACGAGCAGAAGGAGCTCTACAACAGCGATTCCTCGACCGCCGCCGCGCCCGGCGCGAGCGAGCACCAGACGGGACTCGGCATCGATGTTTATGTCAAGAATTTTGCAGGCGAGGGCTTCGTCAAAAGCCCTGCCGGGCAGTTCGTCAACTCCGAGTCGTGGAAATACGGATTTATAATCCGCTATCCGTCCTACGGCAAGAGCTCGACGGGCATAAAATTCGAGCCGTGGCACATTCGCTATGTCGGCAAGCCCCACGCGGCGATAATATACAACGACCGCCTGACGCTCGAAAAATATATCGACTCGTTTGAAACAGGCGAGTGGTACTCCGCCGAGGGATATTTGATTTCAAGACAGACTGTCGGCGAGAGCGTGACGATGCCGAAAGCATTCGGCTCGGCAGTCGTTTCCCCGGACAACACCGGGTGCTATATAATAACAGTCAAGCAGTGAAAAGCGAAAAGCAAGAAACAGAAAATCCGCCAAGCGAAAGCAAGGCGGATTTTTGTGTTGTCGGGAGAACAAGCGGAACGCAGATTTTGATGCTGCGTGGTGAGATTGGTATAACAAAAACAGCCGCGGTGAAAAATGCTGCGGCTGTTTCTGTGAACCCCGTTCTCTTTTGGGTTCGCTGTTCTCATATCCCGAAAATTATTTTATATTTTTTATCCACTTCTCGACTTCTTTGTCGGAGGTGTGCTGAGTGTGGTCGTCAAATCTTATATCGATGCCGGGCTTTACATCCGCGCCGGGGCAGGCGGATTTGACATCTTTCAATGTGTGACCTATCCAGCCGCCGTTTGTCGCGAAAGTATAAATCTTCTTGCCCGTGAGGTCATTGTGACTTAAGAATGTTTTGACCGCCGGGGCGAAGGTGTACCACCACACAGGCGTGCCGAGTACCACTGTGTCGTAATTTGAAAGATCGACGCCGAGCGGTTTTATCTCCGGCTCGTATCCGCGCTTTACTTCGTCCGCGCCCCGATCGACAATAGAATTGTAGTCGCCCTCATATGGCGCGACTGTGTCAATGTGCGCGGTGTCGCAGTTCAACTCGCTAATGATTTTTTCGGCAATGCTTTTTGTGTTGCCGCCCCAGGAATAGTAAATAACAATCGCTTTCATTATTTATCCTCTCCGTAAACTTCTTTTGCCATGCGGAACGCCGCCCATGCTTTCGGCCAGCCGGCATAGAACGCGAGCTGGGTGAGCATCTCCGCCATCTCCTCTGCGGTGACTCCGTTCTCTTTTGCGTGGGAGATGTGATATTTGAGTGAGCTGTCGAGAATGCCGCTTGCCATGAGCGCGGAGACGGTTATCATGCTCCTGTCCCTCGGGGAGAGCTTATCCTCGCGCGACCATACCTCGCCGAAGAGCACATCGTCGTTGAATCTTGCAAATTCGGGCGCAAATTCGCCCAGGGCATCTCTGCCCGCAGTTACCTTTTCCATTATATATATCCTCCTTATTTGAGCTTGCTGTATTCTTCGTCGCCGACGGGCTCGCACCATTCGGTCGAGCAGTCCTCGCCGGGGATTTCAAAGGCTATGTGCGAGAACCAGCTGCCTTTCTTCGCGCCGTGCCAGTGGCGGACGTTCGCGGGGATTGCGATGACCGTTCCGGGGGTCATGCTGACGGGCTCTTTGCCCTCTTCACAGTACCAGCCCTCGCCCGCGGTGCAGACGAGCATCTGACCGCCGCCGGATTTCGCGTGGTGGATATGCCAGTTGTTGCGGCATCCCGGCTCGAAGGTCACGTTCGCAAGGAACAGACCGCATTTCGGGTCGGTCAGGGGATTGAGAAACGATTTGCCGATGAAATACTGCGCGTATGCGGAATTTTCGCCGCCTTTTCCGAATACATTCTGCTGTTCAAATTCTTTCTCCGTCATGATATATTCCTCACTTTCCGCTGAACACGGGGAAGAAGCTGTATTCACCGTAGTCTTTTATCTTTTCAAAATTCTTGAGTGTGTTTAAATCTTCGTCAGAAATATTAAAATCAACATCGGCGTTTAATTTCATGTGCTCCGGGTTCGCGGTCTTGGGCAGGGCGACCATGCCGAGGTCGAGCACATAGCGCACGCACAGCTGAGCCGGGGTGACTGAATATTTCGCGGCGATGTCTGCAATGGCTTTGTTTTTCAGCACCTCGCCGTGAGCTATCGGCGAATATGCCTCGGTCTGAATGCCGTTTTTATTGCAGAAATCAATGAGCGAAAGCGGGGTGTTGCTGATGTGAGCCAAAATCTGGTTGACCATGGGCTTTATTTCGCACGAGCTGAGTATATTTTCAAGGTCGTCTTCTAAGAAATTCGACACGCCTATCGCGCGGACTTTTCCGGCCTTGTACGCATCCTCGAGCGCACGCCATGCCTCGAGGTTCTCTTCAAAATAGCGTTTCTCGCCACGGAACTCCGCCCACGGCTGCGGGCTGTGGATTATCATCATGTCGACGTAATCTAGTCCGGTTTTTCTGAGCGTCTCGTCTATCGACTGCGCTGCGGAATCATAGCTTTTATTTTCGGCGGCGACTTTGCTCGTCACAAACAGCTCATCGCGTGCCACGCCGCAGGTTCGGACTCCCTCGCCGACTCCGGCTTCGTTGCCGTAGGCCTGAGCAGTGTCGATGTGGCGGTAGCCCATGGCGGCGGCGTCCCTGACCGCCTGCGCGGCCTCGCTGTCCGTCAGCATCCATGTGCCGAGCCCGAGCTTCGGTATTTTTACGGAGTTTGAAAGAGTGTAGTTTTCATTGAGAATCATTCAAAATACCTCTCGATTGACAAATCCTTTGCACAATGCTAAAATCATTCTATAAGTTCGTCTATATTCTACAACTTAAAGCTAACTTCAAGTCAAGACTTAAAATAAAAACTTTTTATGAACGGAGCGGTAAGATGTTCTATACAATAGGAGAGATGGCAAAAAAGATGGGCGTCGCGCCATCGACGCTCAGATATTATGACAAAGAGGGGCTTCTGCCGTTTGTCGAGCGCTCGGGCGGCGGAATAAGAATGTTCAAAGACGAAGATGTTGAGTGGCTTTCTATTATAGAGTGCCTGAAAAAGACGGGTATGCCCATAAAAGAGATAAAGCAGTTCATCGACTGGTGCATCGAGGGCGACTCGACTATAGACAAGCGCCTTGAGCTTATCGACCGCCGGCGCGAGCGGGTGCATGAGCAGATGGCTCAGCTTGAAAAAACGCTCGACACGCTCGATTATAAGCACTGGTACTACGAGACCGCGAAGGCGGCGGGCACCTGCAAAGTGCATGAGCAGATGGCTAAAGAAGATATTCCGCAGAGAATGCGCGAGATAAAAAGGCGCATGGTCGAGGGCGGAGAGTGCGAAGAAAAATAAAAATTTTGCTGTTTTTCACGGTAAAGCGTTGAAATGTGCGATTTTATGTGTTACAATAACAGACATCAATGACGGTACGATGAAGAGCCGCTCAGCTGAGACTGGCGGCTCTTTTTCATTTTCGCCGCCAAAATGAGGGGCTCGTATGCAGCCCGTGAGGAGTTTTTCAAATGACCGTATCAAACATCTGTATCCTGGGGACGATCGCCGTCTACCTCGTCGGAATGCTGATAATCGGCTTCCGCTGCGCGAGGAAAAACGAATCGTCCGCTGATTTCTATCTCGGCGGCAGAAAGCTCGGTCCGCTTGTTACCGCAATGAGCGCGGAGGCGAGCGACATGTCGAGCTACCTGCTTATGGGTCTGCCCGGACTCGCGTATCTTTCCGGCGTTGCCGATGTCGGCTGGACCGCAATAGGTCTCGCAGTCGGAACATATCTCAACTGGCTGTTCACAGCGGCAAGGCTGCGCAGATATACCCATGAGACAAAGTCGTTCACTCTTCCGCAGTTCTTCTCCCGCCGCTTCAGGGATGACAAAAATATCCTTGCGGTGCTCGCGGCGGTTATAATTATTATTTTCTTCATTCCCTATACTGCGTCCGGCTTCGCCGCCTGCGGCAAGCTGTTCTCCTCGCTGTTCGGCATGAACTACATGACCGCGATGATAATCTCCGCAGTCGTCATAGTCGCCTACACGGCGGCAGGCGGATTCTTCGCCGCTTCAACTACCGACTTCGTCCAGAGCATTATCATGACCGTGGCGATAGTCTTCGTTCTCATTTTCTCAACGATATCGGCGGGCGGCGTTGACGCTGTTGTCGAAAACGCAAAGGCTCTCCCCGGCTATCTCTCGCTCACCGCATCATATATAGAAGATACCGGCAAGAGCGAGCCCTATAATCTTCTGCACATAATCACCACGCTCTCGTGGGGACTCGGCTATTTCGGTATGCCGCATATCCTGCTCCGTTTCATGGCTATCGAGGACGAGAAGAAGCTCAAGCTCTCCCGCCGCGTGGCTTCGATATGGGTCGTTATCGCCATGGCGATGGCTGTTCTTATCGGCATCGTCGGCAGAGCGCTGAGCAACACCGGTCTTGTCGATCAGCTTCACGGCAACGACACCGAGACTATTATAGTCCGCGTCGCGCACCTGCTCTCGACCTACGGCGCGTTCCCGGCTATCATGGCTGGTCTTATTCTCGCTGGCATCCTTGCGAGCACGATGTCTACCGCCGACTCCCAGCTTCTCGCCGCCGCTTCGAGCGTGTCCGAGAACATACTGCGTGAGGCGTTCCACCTCAAGATATCCGAGAAGAAGAGCATGCTCGCCGCGCGTCTTACCGTTGTCGGCATAGCTATTCTCGGCATAATAATCGCCCGCAACCCCGACAGCTCGGTGTTCGGCATAGTCTCGTTCGCATGGGCGGGCTTCGGCGCGGCTTTCGGTCCGCTTGTTATCTGCTCCCTGTTCTGGAAGCGCACCACGCTCCCCGGAGCGATCGCCGGCATGGTGTCGGGCGGCGCGATGGTCTTTGTCTGGAAATATCTCATCAAACCCATCGGCGGCGTGTTCGGCATATATGAGCTGCTTCCCGCGTTCCTTGTCGGTCTTGCTGTGATGGTCATAGTCAGCCTCTGCACCAAGGCTCCCTCCAAGGAGATAACCGACGAGTTCGACCGCGTCAAGGCTATGGAAAAGGCAAAATAATCCGCCGGCGGGACTCTGACAATCAATTTGTTTTGGCGGAACATTTCAGTTGTTAAAAGTAATAAAGCAAATTTCCTGATTTTCGTCATTTTTATTAAAAAAAGCGAAAATTTTTATGAGTATTGACAATAGGCTCATACGAAAGTATAATCAATAAAAATTGAAGGTAATTCACAATTGCCCTCATTATATCCGATTTTTTGCGCCGCAGTTCGCGGGCGGCGCCGAGAATAAAATAAAAAACAGGAAAGAAAAGAGGATTTTTATGAAAAAAGTATTTGCATTAGTCCTCGCTCTTGCTCTCGTGATGTGCGGCTTCACCGCATGCTCAGGCAAAAACGGCGGCAGCAATACCAAGACAGACGCCGATCTTACCAAGGTTGGCGAGTACACAGCTAACAACACCGAATATGTTATCGGCGCAACCGGTCCTCTGACCGGCGACGCTTCATCATACGGAATCTCCGTGCGCAACGGTGCTCAGCTGGCCGTTGACGAGATTAACGCCGCCGGCGGTCTCAACGGAGTGAAGTTCAAGTTCGACATGAAGGACGACAAGGCCGGCGCCGTTGAGGCAGGTCAGGGCTTCACCTCCCTGCTTGAGGGCGGCATGCAGGTCTCCCTCGGCTCCGTTACCTCCGCATCCTGCGAGGCTTTCGGCACCGCAGCTGCCGAGTACGGCATCTTCTTCATGACCCCCTCCGCTTCCGCAGCTTCTGTTATCGAGACCGGCGACACCGCTTTCCGCGTCTGCTTCGGCGATCCCGACCAGGGCACGCTTGCCGCTCAGGAGCTTACCTCGAAGTATAAGAAGATCGGCGCTATCTATGATACCTCCGACACTTATTCGCAGGGCATCTACGATGCATTCAAGGCGAAGATGAACGAGCTCGGCGTTTCCTACATCGAGCAGACCTTCGACAAGGAGAACAAGAGAGACTTCTCCACTCAGGTCGCCGCTCTTAAGGATTGCGACGTTATCTTCCTCCCCATCTACTACACCGAGGCGGGACTTATCGCAAAGACCTGCGCTTCCAAGGGCTGCAACGCGGTTCTCTTCGGATGCGACGGACTTGACGGCGTAGCCAGCCAGATCGACTCCTCCGTCAAGAATCAGATCAAGTACATCACTCCCTTCGATGTCAACAGCAAGGAAGAGAAGGTTTCGAAGTTCGTAAATTCCTACAAAGCAAAGTACAACGCTCTCCCCGACCAGTTCGCGGCTGACGCTTACGATGCAGTCTATGCAGTCTTCAACGCTATGAAGAAGACCGGCGTTAACAACGTCAAGGTCGATCCCACGGCTCTCGGTACTGCTATGGCAAAGGCTATCACCGCCTCCGACTTCTCCTATGACGGAGTTACCGGCAAGATGACCTGGGAAGCCAGCGGCGCCTGCAACAAGGTCCCCGTTATTGTTGAGCTTGGCTGATAACTATTAATTTCTAAAATTTATACTTATTGGTTTTTGAACGGCAGGGGAAGTATATTCTCCTGCCGCTTTCTGTTTTTCTTTCGGCAGTTCAAGTTTCTCCCATTCTAAAGGAGCGTTAGGTTTATTATGAGTGTTTTATTTGACGGACTCAGCCTCGGCGCCATCTACGCCCTCATAGCACTGGGCTACACGATGGTTTACGGCATCGCGAAGATGCTCAACTTTGCCCACGGCGATATCATCATGGTCGGCGCATATGCCGTTTTCACAACGCTGGCGGCGGGCGGAAATCTCGCTATCGGCGTTCTGGCGTCTGTTATAGTCTGCACGCTGATGGGTATCATTATCGAAAAGGTCGCCTACAGACCCCTGAGAGGTGTCACCCCCATCGCGGTTCTGATAACCGCTATCGGCGTCAGCTACCTGCTTCAGAGTATCGCGCAGCTCATCTTCGGCGCAAAGGCGCAGAGCGTGTCTCTGCCTCCGCTCGGCGCGGTGAGCATTGCGGGCACCAATGTCAGCGTCAGCTCGATCCTCACCATGGGCATAAGCGCGGTTATAATGGTTGCCCTGACCCTGTTCATCAAAAAGACCAGGACCGGACGCGCCATGCTCGCTGTCTCCGAAGACAGGGGCGCGGCTCAGCTCATGGGCATAAATGTCAACAAGATAATCACCGTCACCTTTGCTATCGGCTCGGCTCTCGCCGCGTTCGCGAGCGTGTTCTATCTCTTCCAGATACCGACTGCGGAGCCGACTCTCGGCTCGATGCCCGGCATCAAGGCGTTCACTGCTGCGGTTATCGGCGGCATCGGCTCCATCCCCGGCGCGATGATCGGCGGCGTGCTTCTCGGCGTTATCGAGAAGATTTGCCTCGCCGTCCCCGTCCTCGCACCCTATACCACTGCCGTTGAATTCAGTCTTTTGATTTTGATCCTTCTTGTAAGACCCATCGGTCTGCTCGGCAAGAAGAGAAGAGAGAAGGTGTAATTGATGAGTAAAACAAAGACAAAAAGCAAATTCAAGCTCAAAAATTACATCAGCTATATAATGGTCATCGCCGTCCTCGGCGTGTCGGTCATTCTCCAGCTGACCGGCAACCTCCAGCGCTCGGCGTCGACCCTGCTCGTCCAGATAGCTTACAGCATCATTCTCGCCGTCTCCCTGAACCTCGTCGTCGGCTTCCTCGGCGAGCTGTCGCTCGGTCACGCGGGCTTCATGTGCGTCGGCGCATATCTCGGCGGATACATAGCCATTCAGCTCTCTGATGTTATCGGCAGCAAGCTTTTGGTGCTCATCATCAGCATGCTCGCCGGCGGCGTGATAGCTGCAATATTCGGTCTTATTGTCGGACTTCCCGCGCTCAGACTCAAGGGCGATTACCTCGCGATAGTGACCCTCGCTTTCGGCGAGATAGTCAGAACGATATTCAAGAACCTCGATGTTTTTGGCAAGGCAATGGGTCTTCGCACGAATGCGATAAAGTATGATACGAGAAACGATACCTCGCTCTACATCGTCGCTTTCGTCGTCGTGCTCATCGTCCTGTTCATGATAAACAACCTCATCCGCTCGAAGCACGGCAGAGCGATAACCGCTATACGCGACAACGAGATAGCGGCGAAGGCAATGGGCATAAACGTGACTTTCTACAAGCTCTTTGTGTTCGTCTTTTCCGCATTCTTCGCGGGCGTCGCAGGCGTTATCTATGCGCATTACATCACGCCCGTCCAGTATTCGGTGTTCTCGTATAACTACTCTATCGAGATCCTCGTCATGGTCGTCCTCGGCGGCATGGCAAGCATCAACGGCTCGATAATTTCCGCCGCGCTCATCACGATAATCAACTTCGAGCTCCAGAGCAAGCTCTCCGGCGACCTCGCGGCGCTCAAGTATCTTATCTATGCGCTCATCCTTATCTGCCTCGTTATCTTCAACAACGCTCCCGCGTTCACCCGCATAAAAGAGAAGCTCGCTCCGCGCTTCATCATGGCGCGTATATCCGACAAGAAGCGCAAGCCCGAGGATATCAGCGACGACAAGGGCGAGTGGAGCAATGTTCCCACGAAGATATCCATGGACGAAATCCTCTCTGCCGATATGCAGCAGGGCAAGGAATATGTCCCCGACAAGCCGCAAAAGGGAGGAAAGAAAAATGGCTGAATACGTTCTTGAAACAAAGGATCTCGGCATTTCTTTCGGCGGACTGAAAGCGGTCGAGAATGTCGATCTGAAAATAAAGAAAAAGCAGCTCTACGGTCTCGTAGGTCCCAACGGAGCGGGCAAGACAACGGTCTTCAATATGCTTACCGGCGTCTATCAGCCCACCACCGGAACTTTCTACCTAAACGGCGAAGAGCTCCGCGGCAAGAGCCAGGAGCAGATAAACCACAAGGGCATCGCGAGAACATTCCAGAACATCCGCCTGTTCAACAACATGAGCGTGATAAGAAACGTCCTCGTCGGTCTGCATAATCAGCCCGAGTTCAAGTGCGACATCTTCTCGAGCATATTCCGCCTCCCGAAGCACTACAAGACGGAGAAGGCGATGCGCGACAAGGCAAAGGAAATACTCCACATCTTCGACCTCTACGACGAGCGAAACAACCTCGCCTGCAACCTGCCTTACGGCAAGCAGAGAAAGCTTGAGATAGCCCGCGCTCTCGCGACCAATCCGTGTCTGCTGCTCCTCGATGAGCCGGCGGCGGGCATGAACCCCCACGAGACAGAGGATCTGATGGACATAGTCAGGCGCATAAGAGACGAGTTTGACATGACTATACTTCTTATCGAGCACGACATGAAGTTCGTGTCGGGTCTTTGCGATGAGATAACCGTGCTCAACTTCGGCACAGTGCTCGCGCAGGGCAAGACAGAGGACGCGCTGAGTGACCCCGAGGTCATAAAGGCGTATATCGGTGAATAAGGGGGAAAAGTCATGGCATTGTTAGAAGTCAAGGACCTTCAGGTCTATTACGGCGTTATAAGAGCGCTCAAGGGCATCAGCTTCCATGTCGATCAGGGCGAGATAGTCTCGCTCATCGGCGCGAACGGAGCGGGCAAGACCACCACGATGCAGAGCATCATGCGCCTCATTCCGATAAAGAGCGGCTCCGTCGTCTATGACGGAAACGAGATAAACAAGGTTCCCGGTCATAAGCTGGTCGGCATGGGAATGAGCCAGGTGCCCGAGGGTCGCCGCGTGTTCCAGGAGCTGACCGTCTATGAAAACCTGCTCCTCGGCGCATATACGCAGAAGGACAAAAAGAAGATAAAAGAGGATATCGACGAGATCTGCACCCGCTTCCCCCGCCTCGGCGAGAGAAAGTCGCAGATAGCGGGCACTCTTTCCGGCGGCGAGCAGCAGATGCTCGCAATGGGCAGAGCTATGATGAGCCACCCGAAGCTGCTCATGCTCGATGAGCCGTCGATGGGTCTCTCCCCGCTGTTTGTCGATCAGGTGTTCGAGATAATCAAGGACTATCACAAGTCCGGCACGACCATCCTGCTCGTCGAGCAGAACGCGAAAAAGGCGCTCTCCATCTCCGACCGTGCCTATGTCCTCGAAACCGGCGCAATAACCGCAGAGGGCACCGCGCAGGATCTGCTCAACAACGAAGAGATAGTCAAAGCCTATCTCGGCGGCTGATAAAATATAATTTATATGACGCTCCGAAGTGCTTCTTCGGGGCGTTTAATTTTTTATTTATGCGGGCGCTGTGACTTGATGAACCTGTCGGAGGCTGTTGTGTTTTTGTATTGCTTATAATCGGATTCTACTTTCGCGTCCTAATATAATCAAACTTTTTATACCACCCGCGTTTCGGCATTTTCTT
>DJQG01000114.1:0-3783 GCA_002438685.1 Ruminococcaceae bacterium UBA6392
CTGCTCTCCGACGAATCGGCGGAGAAGTACAGCGGCAGAGTCGATCTTTGCATCGATCACCACGGCTCGAACACCGAATACGCGAAGGAGTTCTGCGTTGACTCTACTGCCGCGGCGTGCGCGGAGATACTCTGTCCGCTCGCAGACGAGCTCGGAGTCGAGATAACCCCCGCGATAGCGAACTGCCTCTATACCGGCATTTCAACGGACACGGGCTGCTTCAAATTCTCGAACACGACTGCCCGCACGCATATTCTGGCCGCGAGGCTCATGGAGTGCGGCGCGGAGATATCCGAGATAAACCGTGTGTTCTTCGAGACAAAGAGCCTGAGCTATGTTCATCTTGAACGCCTTGCTCTCGATTCGCTGAAGATGTATTTCGGCGGTCGCTGCGCGGTGATAACAATAACGCAGGATATGTTCGAAAAAAGCGGAGCGGACGACAGCGAGACCGATGCCATCCCCGGGCTTTCGCGCCAGATAGAGGGCGTGGAAGCGGGAATCACCCTCAAAGAGGGCAAGGACGGCACATTCAAGATTTCCGTCCGTACTCACGCGCCGATAGACGCCTCTGCAATATGCAAGGCGCTCGGCGGCGGCGGACATGTCAGAGCCGCGGGCTGCCGCATCAGAGGCAGCCGCGACGAAGCGGAGAAGCTTGTGCTTGAGCAGGTCGAGAAAGCGCTCAGTGTAAACGAATAAAAAAATGCCGGCTGTTTGATACAGCCGGATTTTTTACTTTTCGATATCAAGTTTTGCCTTTGCGAGCGACACTTCCCACGGGTCGTGGGTGATGAGTATAACGGGCTTCGTCTTTGCAAAGTCTTCGACGAGCTTCACTATCCGCCCGCGCAGCTCGGTGTCCAGCCCTTTGAACGGCTCGTCCAGCAGGAGGATATCCGCATCGAACGCCAGCGCACGCGCCAACGCCACTCTGCGGCACATTCCGCCGCTGAGCTCGGCGGGCTTTTTGCTTAGTGCATCCGAAAGCTCAACTTTTTCGAGCATCTCTTTTGCGCGTTCCTTTGAGCACACGGCGGCAACATTGTCGAGCGCGCTCAGCCACGGGAGTAGGCGGTCATTCTGAAAAACAACAGCTGCCTTTTTGCCCTCGAACCCGGAAATATTGCCGGAATCCGGCTGCTCGAGCCCGAGAATTATGCGCATCAGCGTTGTCTTTCCGCTTCCCGATGCGCCGCATATCGCAAAAATTCCGCTGTCGGGAATCTCGGTGCTTATGTTATCGAGCACCGAAACGCCGTCAAATGATTTTGAGATGTTTTGAAGCTCTATCATTTCTCCCACCCCGCAGTCTTTTTGAGTATCAGGCGCAGAACGAATTCGAGCGCAACGCTCAATAGGATAACAACGAGCGTCACCGCGAAGAGCGTCGGGGTCTCAAGATATATCTTTGAATAATATAGCTCGCTGCCGAGCGCGTGCTTCGGCAGGCTCAGCACCTCCGCCGCGACTCCGGCTTTCCATGAGAGACCGAGTGCTGTTGAGCATCCGGCGAAGAAATACGGACGGACGCTCGGAAGATATATCTTTTTGAGCATATCTTTTTTGGAAAAACGGAATATGTGCGCCATCTCAATTAAATCGCGGTCGCACTCTGCTATTCCGCGGCTTACATTGCCCCAGAGTATCGGCAGAACCATGAGAAAAGCTATGAAAACAGCCACATTGTCCCGATTTATCCACACGAGGGCGAGGATAATGAACGAGGCGACGGGCGTTGAGCGCACGACGGCAAGCAGCGGCGTGAACAGCTCATAGAGCACGCGCGACATGGCGGTCAGCACGCCGAGTATTGACCCCGCGGCTATGCCGAGCGCACAGCCCGCGATGATTCTAAGCAGCGATTGCAGCACGGCGAGCCAGAAGCTGCCCTTGAGCGCAAGCTCCCAAAGGCGCGCGAGCGTCGCGGCAGGCGAGGGGAGCAGAAGCTCCGACCCGACGGCGCGCGACGCTATGAACCATATAAATATCCAGAAGAGCGCCGCCGCGATTTTTAAGACCGCGGTCGGCACTTTTTTCGTTTTTTTATTTGCCTGTGTAGTAGAGATCATCACCGGGTATTGCTCCTCCGACTGATGTGGGGTCTGCTTTGAAGAGAACATCAAAGTTCGCCTTTGCGGTCTTTATCATCTCGTCGCCGGTCATATAGACGATGTTGCAGTTGGGCAGAGCCTTTGCGGCGATCTGCGCGTTGGGGACTATGCCCGCGTCGGCTATCATCTGCGCCGCCTTTTCGGTGTTGCCGTTGACGAAATTGACGGATTCTTTATATGCCGCGAGGAAAGCCTTGACGGCGTTGGGATGAGCTTCAAGGAACTCGGTGCGGACTATCAGGCAGCCCTGCGCGAGCGAGGTCTTTTCGCCCTTTGCGGCGGTCGCCTTCTCCCACTCTTCGGTCAGGTCGAGCGCCTTGCGAACGGAGCTGTTCTTCGCCATGACGGTCGTGACGTTGGGCTCGGGGAGCATCGCAATGTCGATTTTGCCGGTCGCCATGAGCGTTGCAAGCTCGGCGTGGTCGGTGTAGTAGGTTATCTCAACATCCTTTTTCGGGTCGATGCCGTTTGCTTCGAGGATGTAGTTGAGGACATATTCGGGCGTTGCGCTCTGTCCGGTCGCGCCTATCTTTTTGCCCTTGAGGTCGGCTACGCTCTTGATGCTCTCGCCGTTTTCGAGAATCGAAAGCACGCCGAGGGTGTTGATTGCTATCATCTTAACTTTTCCGCCGGTCTTTTTGTATATCGCGGCGGCGAGGTTCAGCGGGCAGGCGGCGATATCCGCTTCGCCCTTGATTATGAGGGGCGCTATCTCGGTCGCGGCGGTGGCTATCGAGATGTTGTACTGCGCGTTTTTGTCGCTGATGAGCTTAGCCATGCCCATGCCTGTCGGACCCTTGAGGGTCGTGATATTTATTGGCGTTGTGTCCGCCGGAACGGTCTCTTCCGTGGTAGTCGCGCTGTCGTCGGTCTTCCCGGCGCATGCCGCGAAGCTGAAAATCATCGCGAGACACAGCAGCAGGGAAAGAATCTTTGTGAATTTTTTCATTGTGCATTACTCCTTCGAATTTGTATATATCTGAAATCGGGCTTCGCGCCGCCGCCGGAAGCGTAGCTTCCGGCGCGCGCCCTGCGGGCGCGCTTGAGCCGCTTCGCGGCTCGGCGGCGTTTAACCCCGATCCTTGACCGTGATAAAAATTTTCTTGCCCTCGCGGCGTATGTCGCCGCTCGTCTCGAGGCTGTCCAGTGCGCGGTAGAGCGACGCGCGCCCTACATCGAGCCTGCGCGCAAGCTCCGCGCAGCTCTGAATGTCAACCTCGCCGTTCTGCTCGCGCTCGAGCAGATAAGAGAGCAGCTTGCTCGCGCTGTCCCCGGCGGTCAGAGCCTCGATTCTGCGCGTCAGAAAGCGTATCCGCGCCGAAAGATAGGCGGCGAACCCTATTGCGGCTCCCGGCTCGCTTTCGATAAGCTCCGCTATCGCGTCTTTTTCAAAAAATACCGCGCTGCATTCGACCCGCGCCGTAACGGTCGTCGCAGGGGACGGCTCGTCGGAGAAGAGAGTCACCGCGCCGAAAATATCGCCGGGCACGAGCGTGTTTATGACCGCGCGCCCTTTGTTGACCGCGGCGCTGCCCGTGATTACCATGCCCATTATGCGCCCGCCGCGCGATGGCGAGAGAATCTCGTCGCCCCTGCGAAAAGTCTGAATGTCTGCATTTTCAACGAGCTGTTCGAGCCTGTCCTCGCCGACGCTTTGGAATATCCTGTT
>DJQG01000114.1:3830-7412 GCA_002438685.1 Ruminococcaceae bacterium UBA6392
TGAAACACTTTTATTATAATTGCAACTGTCTGCTCTGTCAATAGTATTGTCAGTTTTATTGCCTTGAAAAAGGCGGATTTTAATGCTATACTTTCCGTGGAAAGAAAAACGGAGGCAAAATAATGGCAAGCAACTTTTTCGCAATGATATCGAGGCTCAAATATATCGACCGCTGGGCGCTTATGCGCAACACCCACGAAGAGAACCTGAGCGAGCACTGCATGGAGACCGCGTGCATCGCCCATGCGCTGGCGGTCATCGGCAACAGACGCTTTGGCAAATATTACAACGCCGAGCGTGCCGCCCTGCTCGGACTCTATCACGACGCGCCCGAGACGCTGACCGGCGATATGCCAACGCCCGTCAAATATTACAGCCCGCATATCCGCGAGGCATACGCGCAGGTGGAACAGAGCGCGTGCGAGCACCTTGTTTCAATGCTCCCCGAGGATCTGCGCACCGACTTTGCGCCGTTCTTTTTCAAAGACGAAAGCGACGAAGAGCTTTGGAAACTGGTCAAGGCGGCGGACAAAATATGCGCCTATATAAAATGTATAGAGGAGAAGAAGGCGGGCAACACCGAATTTGACCGCGCCGCCGAATCGACGCTTGAATCGATAAATGCATTGGATATTCCGGAGGCGGAGGAGTTCATGAAAGAATTTCTGGACGGCTACCGCCTGACTCTTGATGAAATAAAAGAATAATCAGCAAAGCATTTTCCACAAATGAATCTTGACTTTTTTGTAACATTCTGCCAAACAATTGTAAATTTACCGTAAATCTTGACTATGAACGCCCTCTTTGATATAATATCCGAAGAAACGCCGTGTAAAAGAGAAATGCGCGGTGTTTAAAAAACCAGATAGAACTTTCTTAGGAGGAAAGAAAATGAAGAGAATTTTAGCACTGCTTCTTGTCTTTGCTACCATCTTCGCTTTTGCGGCCTGCAAGAAGACCGACAAAGACGATAACGGCACAACGACCGGAGGCAGCAAGGATGCGGTTGTGGACGTCGGTGCAGACGACACTTCCGACGGCTCCGAGTCTGAGTCTTCGTCTGACGGCACCGTTGCCGGCACCAAGGCTTCGACCACGGGCACAAAGAGAAACCCCGGCAAGAAGAGCAACATCGGCACCAGCACTGTCGTCAAGCCCAGCCACGATCCCGTAGTCAGACCCACGAAGCACAAGTATGTTATCACCGTTAAGAAGGGCAGCAACGGCATGGCTGAGATAGTCACAGTTGACGGCACTTCTTATAACCTCAAGAACTCCAACGATGTCGCGGCTCTCAAGAAGAGAATCTCCGATGAGAGCGAGAACGACCTTCTCGGTCAGCTCTATGATGTCGATACGACTATCGCTGCTCAGCTCGGCCTGAGCGCGCTCGATGACGGCGCTCTGCTTTCTTATAAGTATGATCCCGAGGGCGAGTTCTTCTATGTTGACGATATCAACTCCTGGCAGCAGCAGTTCGGTTTCAACCCGCTGTACGATTTCGCGGCAGGCTTCACCGTAATGTACTATGACACTGTCAGAATCTATTTCGATTATCAGAACCGCGGCTATATGCTCCAGCTCTGGAAGGGTCAGTACGGCCTCATGTTCGTCGGCTGTGAGATCGGCTTCTATGAAAAGGACGATAAGAAGCCCACTTCCACCAGCGCTGCGCTCAACCACTATGAGTGCGCTACCGATCACCTTCTTCCCATGGAGATGGTCTGCTACCGCGCCGATTCCAGCGGCAACCTCAATCCGCTCTTCAAGCGTAAGTACGAGCGCCATTGGTGGTCGACCGGTTTTGTTCCGGGCGTTCTCAAGAACTTTGGTGATAGAACTGAGCTTGTTATGGAAGCAAGAGTTACCTTTGATACTCCCGAGATGGCTCAGATCGTCGGCGATACCTTCAAGGCTAACAAGTTCAAGGAGATCGAGCCCGCTCAGCACAACATTTATAACCCCGACACTTACTATGTAAACGGCTGTGATGTTGTCTTCACCTGGAGATATATCAAGAGCAAGAAGGACGTTATAATCCTCAAACCCACCACCACGACCACTACCGCTCCCTCGACTCAGGCTCCGGCTACCGAGTCCACAGGCGCATAAAACAAGGTCGTTACAAAAAAATATCATTGCTCTTAACGGTGATTTTAAAATAATTACAAATTGTTAAAAATCAGTTAACACGCTTGACAAATGCGGAAAGCGTGATATAATCTGAAAGTGTAATGATATTTCTTCAATTTCATTGCCAATTAAGTCTTAACGGACTTAAAAATTTATTAAAATCAGAAAGGGTTGTAGAAAAATGAAGAAAATCGTAAGTCTTCTCCTGGCTCTTGTCATGGTTCTCTCCCTCGGCGTTGCAGCTTTCGCTGTTGATGCAGAGGATGCTAACACCACCACGACTGAAGAAGCCGCCACTCCCACCGTCACTGTTGACGAGATTCTTGCTTGGGTTAAGGACACCATCCTTCCTGCGATCAATCTTGATCTCATGAAGAAAGTCATCGAGCAGACCAAGGCTACCATCGACAGCATCGTCGATATCCTCGCTCCTATCTTTGATAGCAGCAAGAATCCTAACCTTCCGTCTTCTGTTGCTGAGATTCCCGCAGCTATGATGAACGCTTTCATCGATCTCCTTGCTAAGGCATTCAAGACCGACAGAGAGACCATCATCAACAAGCTCCTCGAGATCCCGCTGGTCAAGAAGATCATGAGCTGGTACGGCTATAAGCCCGCTACCACCACTGAGGCTCCTGCAACTTCTGCTCCCGCAACCGAGGCTCCCGCTGAGACGAAGGTTCCCGACACCGGCGCTGCTGCTGCTGTTGCTGCTGTTGCTTCTCTCTCCGTCGCTGCTGCTGCTGCTTTCGTTTCCAAGAAGAAGGCTGCTTAACAGTTCGGTAATTGAACAAATGAAAGTCCGGACGGTCTTTGACCGCCCGGATTTTTTCATGCTTTCGGAGATTTCGCGCTGCACGCAATGGCACAAGCCTATTGATTGTAGCTTGTAGGGGTCGGCGACTCTGTCAAGCCCAGATAGGACACAAGTGCTTCATGCGCGTTTTCAACCTTGACCCACTCGGATTCATCCTTGCTCTTCACAACGCGGACTTTGTAGTTGGGAGTGCCGCGCTTGCCCTGAGCGAGAACGCCGATATAAACCTCGTTGGTGAGAATACGCTGGACAGCTTTGTACGTCCATTTTGCGGTATCACCGGTTTTGAAGACGGTATCGAACTTCACACCGACGGAATGCTTGTATTCCATTGGGGACAGGACACCCATCTGATTCAGACGCTTCGCAATGCGCCCGATGGAGAAACCGTCCTTGTACATGGAGAAGATCATCTGCACATATTCGCTGACCGCTTCATCGACGATGAGCTGGTTTTTGTTCTCCGGCGATTTCATGTAACCGTAAGGCGCAAACGAGCCGACGAACTCACCGCTCTTCTGCTTGACTTCCAGACTGCTTCGGATTTTCATGGAGATGTCCTTGCAGTAGGAATCGTTAATCAGGTTCTTGAACGGGATAACAAAGGAGTCGGACTGCGGATCGCCGGTCAG
>DJQG01000119.1:0-536 GCA_002438685.1 Ruminococcaceae bacterium UBA6392
GCCTATTGATGAAATTGATAAATTTTTATCAAAAAAGGTCTGAAAGTTAACAGTTTCGTCATTGAAAAACTGAGTTTATTGGGGTATAATACATACTGGGTAAAGATGGTACCTTTCTTAATAGATTAGACGAAAGGAGTCAAATATCATGAAACATTTGACACAGAACAAGACAGTGATCGACTGGATCGAAGAGAAGATAGCTCTTGTATCTCCAGACGAAGTCATGTGGATCGACGGCAGCAAGGAGCAGCTTGACGCTCTGCGCGCCAAGGCCTGCGAGACCGGTGAGATGATCAAACTCAACGAGGATCTCCTCCCCGGATGCCTGCTTCACAGAACCAAGCCCAACGATGTTGCACGTGTTGAGAACCGCACATTCATCTGCGCCGAGAGCGAGGATCAGGCAGGTCCGACCAACAACTGGATGGATCCCTCCGAGGCTTATAAGATGCTCTACGATATAGCCAGAGACAGCTATAAGGGCAGAACAATGTATATTATCCCTTATTCGATGGGTCCTGTCGGCTCTCCGT
>DJQG01000119.1:641-850 GCA_002438685.1 Ruminococcaceae bacterium UBA6392
GGCGACAGCAACGACTGGGTTCGCGGACTGCACTGCAGCTGCGACATCGACCCCGAGAAGCGTTATATCTGCCAGTTCCCGCAGGATAACACCATCATCTCCGTCAACTCCGCTTACGGCGGAAACGTCCTCCTCGGCAAGAAGTGCTTTGCTCTTCGTATAGCCTCCTATCAGGGCTGGAAAGAGAGCTGGCAGGCTGAGCATATGCT
>DJQG01000119.1:979-3376 GCA_002438685.1 Ruminococcaceae bacterium UBA6392
AGACCAACCTTGCCATGCTTATCCCGCCCGAGGGATACAGAAACAAGGGCTACAAGATCTGGTGCGTCGGCGACGATATCTCATGGATCAGAAAGGGTCCCGACGGCAGACTTTATGCTATCAACCCCGAGAACGGTTTCTTCGGCGTTGCCCCCGGCACGAACGAGAAGTCCAATCCCAACGCGCTTGCCGCGACAAGAAAGAATACCATTTTCACAAACGTTGCGCTTAATCTTGACAACAACACCGTCTGGTGGGAAGGTCTCGACAAGAATCCGCCCGAGCATGCAATCGACTGGCAGGGCAGACCGTGGAACGGCAAGACGAGCGAGGAAAAGGGCGCTCATCCGAACAGCCGCTTCACCGCTCCTGCTGTCAACTGCCCGTGCATCAGCTCCGAGTTTGAGAACCCGGCAGGCGTTCCGATCTCCGCTATCGTCTTCGGCGGCAGAAGAGCTAAGCTCGCTCCGCTGGTCTATCAGTCAAGAAGCTGGAATCACGGCGTGTTCGTCGGCTCGATAATGGCTTCCGAGACCACCGCAGCAGCAGCCGGCGCAGTCGGCGTTGTCCGCCGCGATCCCATGGCTATGCTTCCGTTCTGCGGCTACAACATGGCTGATTACTGGCAGCACTGGATCGATATCGGCGCAGGTCTCGACGAGGATAAGGCTCCGAAGATCTTCAACGTCAACTGGTTCCGCAAGGACGACGATGGCAACTTCCTGTGGCCCGGCTTCGGCGACAATATGCGCGTGCTTGAGTGGATAATCAAGCGCTGCGAGGGCAAGGTCGACGCAGAGGAGACCGCTATCGGCTTCGTACCCAAGGCTGAGGACATCAACCTTGAGGGCATCGAGGACGAGGTCAGCGAGGATCAGCTCAAGGAGATCCTGAGTGTTGATAACTCCCTTTGGGAGGACGAGGCAAAGGGCATCGAGGAGTTCTACGCTAAGTTCGGCGACAGACTTCCCAAGGCTCTGAGCGACGAGCTCAACACCCTCAAGGCTAATCTTGAGAAATAATAAATAAAATTGCGGCAGACAGGTATGCTTGTCTGCCGCTTTTTTATTGGTTTGTCATATCGACGCAGGCAGACCCAAAAACAACAGCCGTGATTCTCAACGAACCACGGCTGTTGATATTTATTTTTATTTACAGTGTCTCAAATCTCTTTACGCCCTTGCGCTTGAGCCTTGCGAAGGATATCGCGGTTATTATCGCTATGACCGCCGTCGCGATTATCAGCGCGAACACATTCGGCAGCACCTGCGCCGCGAACAGATAGACAGCGACGAGCACGATGATATACGCCCAGCCGAGGCACATCGCGAGCATGATGCCGAGACTCTGCTTGACCGCTCCGCTCTCACTGCTCCAGGTGAGGTTGGGCATCCTGATGTTCACTCTGAGCCCCGAAACAGCGCACAAGAGCGTAAATATCTGCGGCAGGATGATCATGACCGCCGCTGTGAGAAGCCCCGGCTTGAGGGCGATACAGAAGCATATGCTGCATATCAGCGCGGGAACGGCGGTGAAGAGCATATGAAGCTTCAGCTTTGCCCGGAGAATCTGCCACGAGGTGACGGGGAGCGAGCGGGCTATCCAAAGGCTCTTGCCCTCGAGAGATATCGCGGGCGCGGTGATTATATTCATCGAAGAGAGTAGGCATATTAATAAGCACGCGAACGTCGGAGCATAGTCCAGCAATTCATCATCCATTCGGGTGACAACACCGATAAACCAATCGCCTTTTATCAGCGAGAAAACAGCGACGGCTATCAAAAACAGCGCGCCGAGCGAGCAGTTGAGCATATAAGACGGGCTCGAGAGGAAGCGGTTTATCTCGCGGCGCAGAAGTGCGCGGTCGGCGCCCTGCTGCTTGACCGTCTTCTCTTTGTAGACTGTCTTTGCGGTCTTTCCGCTGCTCGTGACGAGCTTTAGGAATGTGCGCGACATTATGAGCCATGTCGCGGCGAGCAGAGCGAGAATAATGAGTGAAATTATAATTGTCGGCAGAACATCGCCCGCGAACGCCTTGCCGAAAATATAGAGCGGATAGGCGGACGTGCGCACCTTTGCGGCAACAGCCGCGCTGTTTGCAACGATGCCGGTGATTATCTCGTTCGCCTTAAAGTAGACATAGTAGTAACCGCCGAGAAACGCTATTGAAACTATAACTGTTATAATACTCTTGTTTTTTAATTTAACTGCGATTTTTGCAACGACCCAGCCGAGTATGCACGACAGTATAAGCACGAGAACAGTCACCATAACGGCCATTATAACTGCGGTTATGCCGGATATTCCGGGGTGTGCGGTTATGAAATATACGCCGACGGCGGGGATTACCACAACGCCGGAATACATCAGCCCCATGAGATAGACTCCGATGAGGCG
>DJQG01000116.1 GCA_002438685.1 Ruminococcaceae bacterium UBA6392
AGCTCGATGCGGACAAGATATGCGATCAGGTGCTCGTCAATATGCGCGCGCGCGTCCGTGCGGAGACGACGAAGCTCAATATAAAGGGCAAGCTCCAGTCGAGCAACGATATGGGCAGCCGCGTGCAGAAATTCGTCGACTGCCGCAGCAAGGATGTTTCCGAGCGCGAGCTGTTCATAGTGGAGGGCGACTCGGCTCTCGGTGCCTGTAAGCAGGCGCGCGACTCGTCTTTCCAGGCAATAATCCCCGTGCGTGGAAAGATACTCAACTGCCTCAAGGCGGAATACAACAAAATATTTGCAAACGATATCATAACCGATCTGATAAAAGTTCTCGGCTGCGGAGTCGAGGTCAAGTCGAAGTCGATGAAAGATATGGTCGCGTTCAATATCGACCAGCTGCGTTGGAGCAAGGTCATAATCTGCACCGATGCCGATGTTGACGGATTCCAGATACGCACGCTTATCCTCGCGATGATCTATCGCCTCATGCCTACGCTTATCGAAAAAGGCAAGGTGTATATTGCGGAGTCGCCGCTCTATGAGATAAACTCTAAGGACGAGACGTGGTTTGCCTATAACGAGCAGGAGAAGCAGGATATCCTTTCTCAGCTTGAAAACAGCAAGTTCACCATCCAGCGCTCAAAAGGACTCGGTGAAAACGATGCGGACATGATGTCGCTGACGACGATGAATCCCGCAACCCGCCGCCTTATCCGTGTTGACCCGACCGACGCCCAGAAAACTGCCGAGATATTCGATCTCTGGCTCGGCGACAATCTCGCCGGCAGGAAAGAACATATCGCACGCGACGGCGCGGCATATATCGACATGGCGGATGTTTCGTAACAGCTTAACTATTGAAAGGATTTTGATATAAATGGCGGGAAAAAGAGGCAAAAAAGAACCCCCGAAAAATGAGATCGATCCGCTCAAGAGCGGAGTTCATATCATCGGCGCGGGCGAAGTTGTCGAACAACCGATAACCGATACCATTGAAACGAACTATTTCCCCTATGCGATGAGCGTCATCATGTCGCGAGCCATCCCGGAGATAGACGGCTTCAAGCCCTCGCACAGAAAGATACTCTATACAATGTACAAAATGGGTCTGCTCACCGGTGCGCGCTCAAAGTCGGCGAATATCGTCGGGCGCACCATGCAGCTCAACCCCCACGGCGACGCCGCCATATATGAGACTATGGTCAGGCTTTCGCGCGGCTATGAGGCGCTGCTGCACCCGTATGTCGATTCAAAGGGTAACTTCGGTAAGGCGTATTCGCGCGATATGATGTGGGCGGCTTCGAGATATACCGAGGCGAAGCTCGACCCCATAAGCGCCGAGCTTTTTAAGGATATCGACAAGGACACCGTTGATTTTGTCGATAACTACGACAGCACCATGAAAGAGCCGACCCTTCTGCCGGTCACTTTTCCGAGCGTGCTCGTCAATAATAACACCGGTATAGCCGTCGGCATGGCGAGCTCCATATGCTCATTCAACCTCGAAGAGGTCTGCCGCACGACTATCGAGCTTATCAGAAACCCCGACCACTGTGTTGCGGATACCCTCAAAGCGCCCGATTTTGCAGGCGGCGCGAAGATACTCTATGACCGCGCGAAGATTGAGGAGATTTACCGCACAGGCCGCGGCTCGTTCAAGCTCTATGCCAAATATACTTACGACAAGTCGAACAACTGCATTGATATAACGGAAATCCCGATGACCTCGACCGCGACGAGCGAGTCTATAATAGAAAAGGTTATCGACAGGGTCAAGGCGGGCGCGATAAGAGAGATAAGTGATATCCGCGACGAGACGGACAAGAGCGGTCTTAAAATAACCATAGACTTAAAGAGGGGAACAGACCCAGACAAGCTCATGCAGAAGCTTTACAGGCTCACTCCGCTCTCGGATTCGTTCGCCTGCAACTTCAATGTCCTGATTGCCGGTTCACCCCGCGTCATGGGCGTCAAAGAGCTGCTCAACGAGTGGATTGCGTTCCGCATGGAGTGCGTCAGACGCAGAACCTACTTCGACCTCAAAAAGGCGAAGGACAAGCTGCATCTGCTGCGCGGACTTGAAAAAATACTCCTCGATATTGACAAGGCGATAAAGATCGTCAGAAAAACCGAAGAGGAGGCGGAGGTCGTCCCGAACCTCATGATAGGCTTCGGAATCGACCGTATTCAGGCGGAGTATGTCGCGGAGATAAAGCTTCGTCATCTGAACCGCGAATATATCTTAAAGCGCACGCAGGATATCGAGGATCTTGAAAAGCTCATTGCCGATCTTGAGGATATCCTTGCAAAACGCGGCAGAGTCGGCGCGATAATTATCGGCGAGCTTGAGGAAGTTATCAAGAAATACGGCAGGCCTAGAAAGACGGAAATCATCTACGCCTCCGATATCGCAGAGGAGGAAGAGGAGGAGCAGATACCCGATTATCCCGTGACGCTCTTCTTCTCGAAGCAGGGCTATTTCAAGAAGATAACCCCGCAGTCCCTGCGCATGAGCAGCGAGCAGAAGTTCAAGGAGGGCGATGAGCTCGCCCAGACCGTGGTCACGGACAACGCAAAAGAGCTTCTCTTCTTCACGAACCGCTGCCAGGTCTATAAGGCTCGCGTCAACGATTTCAAGGAGACAAAGGCGAGCGCACTCGGCGATTATGTGGCGAGCACGCTCGGTATGGACGAGGGCGAGACGGCGGTCTATATGGTCGTGACCTCGGACTATTCGGGTCATATGCTCTTCTTCTTTGAAAACGGAAAGGCGGCGAAGGTCGAGCTTTCCGCCTATCAGACGAAGACGAACCGCAAGAAGCTCATAAAAGCTTATTCCGACAAATCGCCTGCCGCGGCGATGCTCCATATCGAGAACGATGTTGAGCTTGTTATAATCTCATCCGCGGGCAGACACCTTCTGATAAACACCGGTGCAATCTCACCCAAGACTACCAAGGACACTCAGGGAGTCGGCGTTATGAGCCTCAAAAAGGGTCAGAAAGTTATGACCGTCCGTGCGTATAAAGAAGGGGAGTTCGCCAAGGCGTACAGATATAAGACAAAGAACCTGCCCGCCGCCGGAGCGCTACTGAGCGCGGAGGATAAGGGCGAACAGCTTGAGCTCGGAATATAAAAAAGACCGTTTGCAAGGCTTCCCTGCAAAACGGTCGGCGGGAAAAGCCCTGCAAACGCATTGACTTCGGACTCTTGCCGCTGAGAGTAGTTTGCTCAGCCGCGCGCTGATAATACATCTTTCGGAAAGAAAATTTCTCCGTTCGGCAAAAGTTTTTGTAAAAACTATTGAAATGTGTCAAAGTATATGCTAAAATATTTTAGCAATTTGTGTTTGGAGGTTAACTTCATGGCAGTACATGAGATTATATTGGGCATAGTCCTCATTCTTCTTTCGGTCGCTATTATTGTTCTCGTCCTTCTTCAGGAGGGCAAGTCCGCCGGTCTTTCCGGCGCTATCGCAGGCGGCGCAGAGACTTTCTTCGGCAAGAACAAGAGCAGGACTATGGAGTCGAAGCTTGTGCTTATCACGAAGATCATCGCTATCTCTTTCTTCGTTCTTGCACTCGTTGCAACCCTGCTTCTTCTCTTCCTTTAATACAGGACAAGTAATATCTGAAAGCTGAACTTATGCGATCCTTCGGGGTCGCATTTTTTCATGT
>DJQG01000103.1 GCA_002438685.1 Ruminococcaceae bacterium UBA6392
CCCCCCCGAATATTTCGCCATTCATATCGCCCTCCACACGGAGGGCTCAGTCTGGAATATGAGGTTATATCGAGCCCATTCATAAGTTTGGTGACTGTCTTTTTTATTGTTTTGTGACAACGATTTTGAATATAACTACAGCGCCTTACGGCCAAGTGCAAGACGCTGTAGTTATTGAATTACTTACCATCTGGGTGAAAACATAATTTCGTAAGCGGCATACTTTTCAGTTGCCGTAAGTCCTGCGCCGTTTTCTATAGCACTTTTCATATGGTTCTCGTAAACAGCCTTTCTAAACTTTTCTCTATTTTCCTCGGTGTCATTTAATCGTCGCAGGACGCTTTTGCTGTTCACCAACCTTTTGAACTCCGAGTACGGCATATCAGAAGGGTAATTAGATTTTGCACGGGGGGTCATCTGCCATAAAGCCAATTGCTAAAACTTTTATGGTATCTTCCGTAAAAATTTCATGTAATAGTTTCTTTACCGTTACCATGCAAAAAGTTCACCTCTATATCATCTTAGCATAAATTTCCATACAACCAATTCCGTCTGCTCACATAGTATGAGTCAAAATTCCAAAATCCAATAGAGTGTATATTACCTATCACTCTGCAAGAGCCGCTCGGAGCCATCAATAAAATATTATACCTTCATTTTGCGACCGTTCATACATCTTCTTCCAATACTCATATGACTCAACGGCTTCCGGCGGGGCTTTTTCCGTCAGGTGCGGATAGTCGTCCTCATCATAGTAATACCACTCCGGATTGCGTTGAAAGAAAGTTATCTTTTCAACATGTTCGGACATAGATATATCGTCTCCTTTAAATTTATTTGCTCATGCACATTTATTTGGCGGTTGGTGGTTATTGACGCCATTTCTGTCTCTAACCCCTCACTGTCATTTACATCTTACACCGCCGTCGGAAATTCATCAATAGAATTTCGTCTTGGGCTTATCCACCGTCCGATATATTGTCCTTTGCTCATAATGTTTTGCCAAACGCTTGACTTCGCGTTCACGGCTATGCTATATTCTGAATGGAAAGGGCGAACGCATGAGGCGTCTGGGACGTNNACATGTTCAGCACTTGCGAGACCCCTTTTGCGGAAGGGGCGAACGCATGGGGCGTCGGGGACGTAAGCTGCGGGTTGATACATGTTCAGCACTTGCGAGACCCCTTCTTTTTATAAATATAACCGCCAAGCGAAAGCAAGGCGGTTTTTTTTCATATTAACAGCGTCAGGCACTTATGAATTCATAAATATCTCTTGCTGCGATTACTTTATATTTCCCGGTAAACACATGAGGCTGACCGTTATATATTATCATTCGGCAATGATTTTCGTCAATGCTGTTATAATAGCCGCAAAGCTCTCTTGAGTATTTATCCGGCACCACCTTATCGCTGTCGCCCTGAAGAAGCAAAACGGGATTTTTATATCCGTTTACATCATATTCAGCACCGATCTTATAAGCCTGTTCGTTAAGGAATATAGCCGGATACTGCAATATTATACCCTTTATATCGTCTGTATGGGTAACCGCACAGGTTGCAACGGTAACCCCGCCCATGCTGCTTCCAAGCAAATAAATATTATCTTTATCGACAAAATCCTCAGACTTGATTTTCTCTATTACCGCATTCAGATCTTCAACCTGCAAAAGCACTTTCTTTATATAAGCGCCATTGTCGCTCATATCGGTTCCTTTAAACCATCCGGTTCCTTTAGATCCTGTACTTTTTGAAGTCCAGCCGTAAAAATCAAAGGTATAACAGGCTATTCCGCTTCCGGCAAGACTTTTGAGCGTTGTCATATCCGATTTATAATTGCTGTTTGCGCCGTGAGCATAAATGACAGTCTTGAATTTCTGCCCACTCTCGCCGACGGGAATGAGGGCTTTTCCGTAAAGGCTTATGCCGTTATATTCAACGGAAATTTCCTCCGTCCTGTATTTGTATTCCTTTTCGCCAACTGATTTCGGTATGCCGATATAGTGATAAAGGCAAATTCCCGCGACTATCGCCAAAACAGCGACAACGCAGACGGCTGTCACTAATATTTTAAACTTCATGGCTTTACTCCGTTATTTAATATTTCCATTTATAAAATCATACGCGTACTTCACGGCTTTCTCGGAATCCACGGAATTAAATCCGTGACCTGCGTTTTCAAATTTAATCAGCTCGGAATTCTCATAAACCCGATTTGCTTTTTCGGAGTAGCTGTAATCAACCGTTTTGTCTGCCGTCCCGTGCATAATCAAAACCGGATTTTTGAACCGCGCTATTTCCTCATATATATCAATTCCGAGGATATCCTCATAGTATTTTTTGCCGATCGTCATACCCATGAAGGCTCTGCCGCTGTTCGGTATATCATCTGCGCAATGAAATTTTTTGTTCGCATCCTCAACGATACAGAAAGCCGGATAATACAGACCGATGCCGTTTATATCGTCCCTTTCTGCCGCTGCCAACGCCGAAACGCATCCGCCCTGACTCTCACCGATGAGAAAGATATTGTTTTTGTCGACCCAATCCCAATTTTTGACCTGTTCTATAACCGCATTCAGGTCACCTTTTTCAGTTATGACGGACATATCTTTGCTTTCACCGTCACTTTTGCTTTTGGTTCCGCCGCCGCAAAAATCGAACGCATAGACTGATATTCCGCTTGAGGCAAGCGACTTCGCGATGAATTTGTTATATATGCTGCTTCCGTTATAACCGTGAGACAGAATGGCTATCGGCTGATTTTCATCGTCTGATTCGGCTTTATACAATGTCCCGAATATGTTCTCAGCGCCATTTTTCAGCCATATATCTTCAACCGTATATTCTTTCTTTTCCTCCGCCAAGCAGATTGGCTTTTTGTTATATTTTATAAACGCAAACGGTCCCCAGCCGATGGCTGCACCCGTTGCAACAAGCCCTATCAAGACGGCAACGGCAAGAAACACAATTATGACTATCAACGCTTTTACTATTTTTCCGCCCATATTTCACCTCAAAACATCCTCAATTCCGTTTTTCTCGATCACTCTGTCGAGTATCGGCCTTATGTATTCATCGCGCCATTTGAGCTGACCTGCGTGGTTCAGATGAATACCGTCTTTGATGAACAAATCGGTTCTGTACTCGCCGTCTTTATATGTCATATCTTCCGCATTTACAAAATACATATAATATTTTGTGCTGCAATACTTTTCCAATTCATCGTTTATCATCCGAGTAATTTCCGTATACTCACTTCTTCCCGGCAGGAGAAGTCCGCTCATCACAACAAATTTTGCGTCTGGCAATCTGCGGTGAAACTCATCAAACATCTGTGCTTTATATTCCATACAAGCTTTCACTTTTTCTTCATCAGTTCCGGAAAGCGAGACATAATCGTTTGAACCGGTTTGGAAAAAGACGATTTTGGGATTATACGGATACAAAAGCTTGTCGGCATATTTGACAAGAAATTTATCCGTACTTCCGCCGAAGGCATGATTCTGCACTTTATATTCGCTGAGGTCATTCTCCATCTCAGCCCACAGCCTGAAATTCGACGCGCCGTAGAAAATTATCTCGCCCTGTCTTTCTTCGGCATCATATTTTTCTGCTATCGGATCAACTTCACTGTCCCAGTTATACAGCGAAGAAAACGGACCCCAGCCTATCTTTGCACCGGTAATTATCAAGCCCAAAAGACAGGCGACAAACAGTGCCGCAACAACAGCGATAACTATTTTTACACACTTTTTCATAACGTCACTCCTTAAATTCAATTGTATATAAATCGAATGTGCCTTTACCCGAAAAGTTAATTGACAGCGTTTGACTGTTCGCGTCATGAACCTTATATTGCATAATTATTTTGCTTCTGCCGCATGGGGTTATCGCCGCAGACGCTATTGGAATACGGTTGGCGAAAACAACGATTTTTCCGTCAGCGCGCGAATCAATATCAAGGATAATCTCGCCGATATCACTTACTAAGTCAAACCATTTGTAACAGACAGCGGTTCTGCGGTCAATATCCGCAATATATCTTTCGCCGCGGCAGTTGGTGATTTTCGGAATATTTCCGTTGTATCGCCTGTTGGATATATGCGGCATTCTGCCGTTTGTTATATTGCAAGCAATAACTGCCGGATATATCCCGCTCGCCGGCAAAGGCTTTGCTTCAAGTCCGCTGCTGCTGATTTCAACCTGGCAGATGCTTGAATCCTCATTAATTTTTATCGGCTCGGCACAAGCCTGTCTGCTGTAATCGCTCGCATGAGTCAATCTGTGATAAAAAACATACCATCTGCCGTTTATGAATTCGATGCTGCCATGTGTTGTGCCGGTCACATTGAGACGGTCTTTTTCTTTGCGGCCGTCAAATCCGACATCACCTGTTGAGACAATAGTTCCGCCGTATTCAAAGTTCCTGTCAGGCTCTTTGCTCACCGCATAGCAAAGCTCGTGATTTTTCTGAGAGGAATATATAAAATAGTACATTCCGTTTATTTTCCGAATAGATGAACCCTCAAAAAAGGCATGGTTTACAAACGATGTTCCCTTGGTTTTTTCCGGTATAATTCTGACTGCGTCCGACTCGACCGTCTGCATATCATCGCATAGCGTCACCATATTTGCGCCCCAGACGCCGGGCTCGGCTGTTATCTCCGCCCTGCTTTTGCCATAGGTTTTTCCAAGAGCCGCCGAAGCGATTCTGCGCACAAATCGAGGCAGGCACACACCCATAGGCATTGAAGTTCCGTAATAAAGACGGATAACTCCGCCATCGTTTATGACTGCGGGATCAAAGCAAACATATTTATTAAACGGTGTTCCGTCACGATTTTTAACATATCCGAGATATTCATATTTTCCGTCCGGCTTATCGCATACTGCGACGCTGACGGGACCGTTATATCCGCCGCTTCCCTTTTCTCCGGCAAGGCAGTAGTAGAGATAATATTTTCCGTCGTTGCCGCGGACAACATCGGGTGCGTACATATACGGTCTTTCGTTTGTGTAAAGTGCATCCTGCTTGGAGCAATAATTTATGCCATTGCTGCTCCAGTTACTCAGATCGTCTATCGGCGCGGAAAAGAATTCATAGTCAAGCTCACAAAAAGTATTGCCGCCTTCTCTGTCATGGCTGCCGAACAAATATACCCTACCGTTAAAAACGTGCGGCTCGCCGTCGGGAATATATTTGTCGAGCGGCAAGATCGGATTATATGCATATTTCTTCATACTTTATTCACCACCACAAGTTTCTTATATAACTTAATTATACAAACACCGTGTCTGATTAACAATCACCAGTTTGGATATTAATTGATATAAAACCGACATGCAGGTCGTATAACGACGCGATAATACAATTAATTTTATCTGTTGTTCGAAATCTCGTTCTTTCGGAAAATGTTTTTTTTACTCGCCGCCTGTGATTTTTTGTAAAGTTTTCATATAATTACGCATATAGATTTTATCTTTATGTTGAATTTGTATTGCTTTTTGGGTTTTGTTCCCGTATAATGGAGCTTGTTTGACCCGACAGAATATCCGAGAGGTGCCGAATTATGAACACCGTGATAATAATTCTGCTTGTTGTGCTCGCGGCAGCCGTTGTGCTGCTATTCGCGATATGCGGCTTTCTGTTCAACCAGGTAATATGGTATAAGCCGATAAAGCTGCCTGCCGCCGCAAAAGGCGAGGTTGAGGACGACTTTGCAAAGGATCATAAAAAAGCCGAAGAAGAGTTCTGGAAAATGCCGTTTGAAAAGCTCACTATTTCGGCATCGAACGGCGAAAAAATATATGCGCGTCTGCTCCTGCCCGAGAAGAGCAACGGGCGCATGATAATCGCCTGCCACGGGGCGCACAGCTCCGGAATATGCGAATTCTGCTTCTCTGCGCCGTACTTTCATCGTATGGGGTATACGATTCTGATGCCCGAGCACCGCGGCTGCGGCGAGAGCGAGGGAAAATTCTTAGGCTACGGCACGCACGAATCAAAGGACACTTTTCTTTGGATAGACTGCGCCCGCAAACGATTCCCGGAGCTTGACATATTCCTGCTCGGCGTGTCGATGGGCGGCGCGACGGTTTTAATGATGAGCGACAAAATAACCGACCCGGCGGTCAAGGGAATTATTGCAGATTGCTCCTACACGAGTGCATGGGATGAATTCGCATATCAGCTCAAAAATCCGTTCGGACTCCCGGCGTTTCCCCTGCTGTATATATTCAATCTATATTGCCGCATAATCTGCAAATACAGCCTGCGCGACGCGTCGCCGATAAAAGCCGTTCGCGGCGCGAAAGTGCCGATACTTTTTATTCACGGCGCAAAAGACGCGCTCGTGCCCGTAAAGATGCAGAAAGAGCTGTTTGACGCGTGCCCGACTAAAAAAGAAATGCTGACGGTCGAAAACGCGGTTCACGCACAGAGCTACTATACCGACCCGCGCACATATGAGGCGGCGGCGGAAAAATTCATAAACGAATGCGAAAACAATGAAAATACATCTATGCCCGGAGGAGGAAAATAGCTTGGCTAACAACGAAAGGCTGAAAGAAAAACGATATGTCGGAGTAAAAGAAACGGTTATCTACGGCGTAGCAAACGGCGGTCAGGTCATCGGATATAACATGGTCCGCATGCAGCTGACATTCTTCCTTGTGACCGTGTTCGGCATACCGAGCACAGCGGTCGCAACGATGATAACCGTCATGGGCATCTGGGATGCACTCAACGACCCGATGATGGGCACGATAGTTGACAAGACCCGCACGAATCTCGGAAAACTGCGTCCCTATCTGCTCTTCGTCCCGATACCGCTCGGCATAGCGACTGTCGTGTTCTTCGGCGGTGCGGAATTCCTCGCGGGAGTTCAGTCAACGACGCTCAAGATAGTCTATATGTGCGTCACATATTTCATCTGGGAGTTCTTCTATACAATAGGCGACATCCCGTTCTGGGGTATGTCCGCCGCGATATCCCCGAACCCTGTTGACAGATCAAATGTCATAACCTCCGCCCGCTTCATTTCAAGTATTATCGGCGGACTTGTAACGCCGATAATCTCGCTGTTTATCGACCTTAGCAACAAGGGCGTCATCGGGCTCAATATGCGCCAGCTCTTCCTCGTGATGGGTATTGTCGCGGGTACTGTCGGAATGGGACTCTTCTCGCTCTCCGGCATCTTCTGCCGCGAGCGCGTGGTTCAGAACTCAGACGAGCCGAAGGTTCTCGACTGCTTCAGATTCCTTTTCAAGAACAAGCCCCTGCTCCTCATCGTCTGCTCAAATATTCTTGCGACGGTCGGCGGAGTCACGGACACATTCTCGCAGTATTTTTACATATTCTCCCTCGGCGCGGCAAGCTGGGGCACGATAATCGGAATCCCCGGAGTTATTTCCGGCTTCCTGACATATCTGCTGCTGCCCGCTCTCGAGAGAAGATGGACATCAAAGCAGATTGTCATTCGCGTAACTATAATCAAAGCCGTCGTCGGAACAGCAACATTCCTCGCGGGCATGAAATTCTACCGCAACCCCGCAGTCATCGTTCCCCTGCTCATGGTTCAGGGCTTTGTATTCAGCGCGCTGTCGAGCATAAACATGGTCGTACCCACGAAGATGATCGGCGACACGGTCGACTACATGGAGTGGAAAACGGGCGAGAGAAACGAGGGCATGGCGTTCTCCCTTCTGACATTCATCAGCAAGCTCACCGGCTCGCTCTGCACTTCTATCGCGACGGCGATAATCCCGGTTATCGGTCTTGTCACCGTTCAGCTCGCGGACAACTCGCTCCAGCTTGTTGAAAATCCGGAGATAAACACCCGCTTCTGGCTCTGGGCGCTTGTGACGATACTGCCGCCCGTGGTGTCGCTCATCTCGCTCATCCCCTACAGATTCTACGACCTCGAGGGCAAGAAGCTCAAGGACATTCAGGAAGAGATGATTGCTCGCCGCGAGCTCAACTCGAAGACGATATCCAAGGCGGAAGGAGAGATATAAATGGAACGCAGATGCCCGAAATGCGGCGGAAAGCTCGGCATATTCGACCTAAAGCCCAACTGCCCCCACTGCGGATGCAGCATCATGTACTACGACATGGACAAACGCCTCGAAGAGGACTCGATAAAAGCCGAGGCGGAATGGCAGAAGCTCGATGAGATACTCGACAAGATAACTCCTGCGTTTGTCAAGAGGAAGAGAGCCAAAAGAGAAGAGAAAGAGAGAAAAGAAAAACAAGATTGAACTAAGCCGCGCCCGCAGAAATCTGCGGGCGCACTAAAATTGCGCAAATGCCGCAACAAAATTTGCCAAAACTGTGGCAAAAGTCACGGTGATGTGATAAAATTCGATAAGAATAAAGATTCAAGGAGAGGGTTTTATGCTTCGCAGACAGATGCAGCTTGATTTTTCCGGAATAAAGACATATTCAGCCGAGGATCGCCACAATCTCGTCACCATAGACAACATGATGACGCCCGGCGTCACCCCGCACGAGGAATACACACACGAGGGCTTTGACGAGCTAATTGAGAGGATAGTCAAGGCGCGAAAGAACGGACATCCCGTCATATGGAGCATGGGCGCGCACGTTGTCAAAAACCGCCTTTCCCGCTATGTCATAGAGCTGATGAAAATGGGCGTTATCACGCACATTGCCGCAAACGGCGCGACGAGCATACACGACTTCGAGCTCGCGTATCTCGGCGGCACCTCCGAGGATGTGCCGACAGCTATCGAGGACGGTTCATTCGGAATGTGGGAGCAGACGGGCGCATGGATGAACGAGGCTATTCAGCGCGGCGCAAAGCTCAACATCGGCTACGGCGAGGCGCTCGGCGAATATATCGACATGCACCCCGAGAAGTTCCCGAACCGCGAGGACTGCATACTCTGGAACGCATATAAACTGGACATTCCCGCGACATATCACATAGCGCTCGGCACGGATATTATCCACCAGCACCCCACCTGCGACATGGAGGCTATCGGCAAATGCTCGGGCATTGATTTCAAAAAGATGGCTTACAGCGTGTCGCAGCTTGACGGCGGCGTTTTTCTGAATTTCGGCTCTGCCGTCATCGGTCCCGAGGTGTTCCTCAAAACTCTTTCAATAGCGCGCAACCTCGGCTATCCCACTTTCAACATAACTACGGCGAACTTCGACCTCGTGCGCCTGGGCAACTTCCGCTGCAAGATAGGCTACGAGGATCCGAACTATTATTACCGCCCCCGCAAGAATATAGTCAACCGCCCGACCTGCCGCGGCGGCATGGGCTGGCACTTTGAGGGTGACCACCAGATAACCATACCCACGCTCTACGACAAGCTCAAAGAGCAGCTTTGATTTGAGGTAAGATATGCTTTCAAAAGAACAGGTCAAAAAAATATGCGCAGGCATAAAAAATGCGCGCATAGGCATAATCGGCGACTTCTGCGTTGACATCTACTGGCACGCGGACATGACAAAATCCGAGCTCTCGCGCGAGACTCCGCACTATCCCCTGCCGATAGTCGGCGAGAGGGTCTATCTCGGCGCGGGCGGAAATGTTGCGTCGAACCTTGCGGCGCTCTCCCCAAAAGAGCTTATTCCGATATCCCTTATCGGCGGCGATTGGCGCGGCATGCTCATGGAAGATATATTCGAAAAGAGCGGCATGAACAGGGATTTTGTCATCAAAGTACCCGACCGCTTCACCAACGCCTACTGCAAGCCGATGCGAAAAGGCATATCGGAGCTTGAATATGAAGATCCGCGTCTCGACTTCGACAACTACGAGCCGATATCAAAAGAGACCGAGGACAGGGTGATCGAAAATCTCAGAAAAATCGCCGGAAATATCGACGTGCTGTGCGTTGCGGATCAGTTCAGATTCGGCATAATCACCAAGCGCGTGCGCGATGAGATAATCGCTCTTGCAAAATCGGGGCTCACCGTCATTGCGGACAGCCGATACAACATCGGCGAATACACCGACTGCATTTTGAAGCCCAACGAAGTCGAGTGTTGGTGCGCGGTATATAATAACGAGGGCTACATAAACGCGGGATACAATGAATTCATCGAAGCGGCGAAGCTGCTTGCGAAAAAGAACCGCTCGACCGTGTTCTGCACGCTCGGAAAGCGCGGTTCGATAGTCACCGACGGCGACAGGACGGAGAAAGCCGACGCGGTGCTGTTCGACGGCGAAGTTGACATCTGCGGCGCGGGCGACACTTCGCTCTCCGCATTTTCCGCGGCGATCGCCGCAAAGACCGAGCTCAAAACAGCGGCTCAGTTCGCGGGGCTCGCGTCCGGCGTTACGGTCAGAAAAATCGGCGTCACGGGCACGGCATCTCCCGAAGAAATCGAGGCGCTCGCGCAGTAAAAAAATAAAATCAAGAGGCACAAGAATGAGTTTTTCAATTGAAACGATAAAAGAATACAGTGGCAAAGGCTTCAAATGTGCGCTGTTTGATTTTGACGGCACGATAAGCCTCATACGCGAGGGCTGGCAGAAGGTGATGATTCCGTACTTTTGCGAGGTCATCGAAGCTCTCGGCACGAATGAGAGCAAAGACGCAATATGCGAAGAGGTCACGGAATTCGTTGACCGACTGACCGGCAAGCAGACGATATTCCAGTGCATCGCGCTTGACGAGGCAGTAGTTCGCCGCGGCGGAGAGCACGCTGACCCGGGTGAATACAAAAAAGAGTATCTGCGCAGGCTCGAAACGCGGATAGCCGACAGAAAAAAGGGGCTCGAAAGCGGCAGTCTCTCCCCCGATGATCTCGCTGTAAAAGGGTCTGTTGAATTCATAAAGGCACTGAGGAACGCCGGGATAAGATGCTTCCTCGCGAGCGGCACGGACGAAGAGGATGTCATATATGAGGCGTCCTTAATCGGAGTCAAAGATCTCTTCGACGGCGGCATTCACGGCGCGAAGGACGCGCTGCTCGACTGCTCGAAAGAGGCGGTTATAAAGAACATGATCGAAGAGCAGAAGCTCGACCCGGAGGAGCTTGTCACTTTCGGCGACGGCTTTGTTGAGATAGAGCTCACGGCGAAGCTCGGCGGCTATTCTGTCGGCGTGGCGACAAACGAAAAGACAGGTGACGGAATAGACGAAAAGAAGCGGACAAGGCTCATTTCGGCGGGCGCCGATATGATAATCCCGCACTTTGAGGACACCGAAGCGATACTAAAGGCACTGCATATATAAACACACAAAAAAACAGGCGTTCTGCGGCAAAACCGTAAAACGCCTGTTTTTTTATAATTCTATCCAATCCTTTGTGTCGTTGTCGTACTCATACAGCACCTTGTTCTGCTCATCGTATGCAAGCAGGACATCATCGCTGCCTTCAAAAGTTATTTTATAGGTCTTGCACTTGACTCCGTTCACGATCGCGGTCTTGCCCGTTGATGAAAATCCGTCGCCCAAATCGGCATATGCGCGGAATTTCGGAACCCCGAGCATTCTTATCGCATCAAAATCGACCTGAAATTCTGTAGTCTTTGATGCGGTATTTGAAGAACCGGAAGCCCGGCGTGTCGTTTCCGCGCCGCGTGCGGAGGTCGCCTTTGTTGTCTCCGCCTGCGTTGTCGGCTCGGTGGTCGGCTCCGTCGTTTGCTCCTCGGTTGTCATTTCGGGGGCAGTCGTCGTTTCCGACTCGCGCGCCACTTTAGTGCACCCGGCAAGAGAGATCGCCGCAAGAAGCAGGGTCAAGGCGGACATGATAATTTTTCTGTTTGATTCCATTATTTTTCAGCTCCGTGAGTATATTTCAGACGGTTTCGCGCCGCTTTATCCGCGCGCCGTCAAATTCATAAACCTCGTCGCAGAGGGTCGAGATATCGCCCTCGTTGTGCAAGACTATGAGTATGGTTTTCCCGCTCGCTTTAAAGCTCAGGA
>DJQG01000149.1:0-6674 GCA_002438685.1 Ruminococcaceae bacterium UBA6392
TACTCTATAATACAAGGAAGAATAAAAATGAGAGCTGTCATGACTGTTACGGGCAAGGACATAATCGGTATCCTCGCAGAGGTGTCCGGAAAATGCTCGGAACTCAATGTAAACATAACCGAAGTAACGCAGAGCGTCCTGCAGGATCTTTTCTGCATGATAATGCTCGTTGACACGGAGAAATGCTCCGTGCCGCTGTCCGAATTTTCCGATATAATGAGCCGCCTCGGCCGCGAGCACGGGCTCGATATCCATGTTATGCACGAGGATGTGTTCGACTCGATGTATCACGTCTGATCTACCCACCTGAGAGGATCCTTACTATGATAAACACAAGAGACATTCTCGAAACGATACATATGATCGAGGATGAAAACTTAGATATACGCACAATAACCATGGGCATCTCCCTGCTCGACTGCTGCTCGCAGGATATCGATGACTCCTGCCGCAGAGTATACGACAAGATAGCGCGCAAGGCGGAAAATCTTGTCAAGGTCGGCTGCGAGATCGAAAAAGAATACGGCGTGCCGATAATCAACAAGCGCGTCGCAGTCACGCCAATAGCCATGCTTGCCGCCGCATCGGGCGGCGACCCGGTGAAATACGCGCTCACGCTCGAAAAGGCGGCGCAGGCTGTCGGAGTCAACTTCATCGGCGGCTATTCCGCACTCGTTCAAAAGGGCTTCGCTCCCGGCGACGAGGCGCTCATCAACAGCATACCCGAAGCGCTCGCAAGAACCGAGCACGTCTGCTCGAGCGTCAACATCGGCTCGACAAAGGCGGGTATAAACATGGACGCAGTCGCGCTCATGGGCAAAATTATCAGAAAAACCGCCGAGCTCACCGCCGACAACAACTGCATCGGCGCGGCAAAGCTCGTTGTGTTCTGCAACGCGCCCGAGGATAACCCGTTCATGGCGGGCGCATTCCACGGTTCGGGCGAGCCGGAGAGCGTGATAAATGTCGGCGTATCGGGTCCCGGCGTTGTACGCTGCGCCCTCAAGAAGATTCCCGACGGCAACCTTACAGATGTTGCCGACACGATAAAAAAGACCGCATTCAAAATAACCCGCCTCGGTCAGCTCATCGCGAGCGAGGCTTCGCGCAGGCTCGATGTGCCTTTCGGCATAATCGACCTCTCCCTCGCGCCCACGCCCGCAGTCGGCGACTCCGTGGCGCACATACTCGAAGAGATAGGTCTTGAACAGTGCGGCGCTCACGGCACAACAGCGGCGCTCGCCCTGCTCAACGACGCAGTCAAAAAGGGCGGCACGATGGCATCGTCGCATGTCGGCGGTCTCTCCGGCGCGTTTATCCCCGTTACCGAGGACGCCGGAATGATAGACGCCGCGCGCGCGGGCACACTGAAGATAGAGAAGCTCGAAGCGATGACGGCGGTCTGCTCCGTCGGTCTCGATATGATAGTCGTTCCCGGCGACACAACGGCAGAAGTTCTCTCGGCGGTCGTCGCGGACGAAGCTGCTATCGGCATGGTAAACTCCAAGACAACTGCGGTCAGGCTCATTCCCGCCATCGGCAAGAATGCCGGCGAGGAGCTGAACTTCGGCGGGCTGCTCGGCTCGGGTCCGATAATGCCGCTCAACACCGCATCTCCCGCAAAGATGATCTCGCGCGGCGGACGCATACCCGCTCCGCTCCAGAGCCTCAAAAACTGATTAAAAAGGAAGTTTTTCAATGAAGGTACTCGTCACAGGCGCCAACGGGCAGCTCGGCTACGATGTTATAAAACGCCTGAACGCCCTCGGGGACGAACCCGTCGGCGCGGACAGAGAAGAGTTCGACATCACGGAAAGCAAAGCAACGGAAGATTATATCACCGCCCTGCGCCCCGACGCCGTCGTTCACTGCGCCGCTTATACCGCGGTCGACAAGGCAGAGGACGACCGCGACACCTGCCGCAGGGTAAATGTCGACGGCACGAGAAATATTGCCCTCGCCTGCGAAAAAATCGGCGCAAAGCTCGTCTATATCAGCTCCGACTATGTTTTCGGCGGCAGCGGCACCAAGCCGCTTGAAATCAATGATCCGAAAGACCCGCAGAATATCTACGGAATAACGAAGCTCGGCGGCGAGACAGAGGCGACGAAATGCAAAAAGCACTTCATCGTGCGCACCTCGTGGGTGTTCGGAATAAACGGCGGCAACTTCGTAAAGACTATGCTCCGGCTCGCCGACTCGCACGATAAGCTGACCGTCGTTGACGACCAGACCGGCTCGCCGACCTATACGCCCGACCTCGCAAGGCTCATCTGCGACATGATAAAAACCGAAAAATACGGCACATATCACGCCTCGAACGAGGGCTACTGCACATGGGCAGAGTTCGCAAAGGAGATAATGCGTCAGGTCGGAAAGACAACCGAGATTGTCCCCTGCACCACCGCCGAATATCCCGCGAAGGCAAAGCGCCCGGAGAACTCGCGTCTTTCTAAAAAATGCCTTGACGATGCGGGCTTTGACCGCTTGCCGCCGTGGCAGGATGCGCTCGCAAGATTTCTCAAAGAGCTTGATTTAGTATGATATTTTTAGTATAATAAATTGATGGACAATCAATTTGACTTCTTATTTTTGAAGGGAGGACTTTCCTTGATAAGACTTGAAAATCATCTCGGAGTTATCGAGATATCTCAGCCCTATTTCGCGTCCCTCATCGGCAATGCCGCATCCTCTTGCTTCGGAGTTGCGGGCATGGCCAACAGCAATATGCGCCAGGGTCTGCGCGCCGTTCTCAACAAGAACGGTCATTTCGCCGACCAGGGCATCTCCGTGCGCAAGGACGGCGAGGGTCTTATTGTTGACCTGCACATAATCGTGTCCTACGGAGTCAACATATCCGCCATATGCCAGAGCATCGTCAACAAAGTCCGATACACAGTCGAAGAGGCTACGGGACTCGAGGTTCACGCAGTCAATGTCTATGTTGACGGAATGAAGAACGAATAAAACCGATTTACGGCCGCCCGACAGCGGCTGTCCGGGGAGGAAAATAAATGACAATCACAGGAGCAATTCTGCGCAACGCTGTTATATACGCGGCGCAAATGATCACTTCTCACCGCCAGGAGATAGACGCGCTCAACGTCTTTCCCGTGCCTGACGGCGATACCGGCACAAATATGTCCATGACCATAACCAACGCCTCGCGCGAGGTCAGGGTCAAGGACGACAGCGAGAGCGTCTCGACTGTTGCAAGCTGCGTGGCTTCAGGTCTGTTGCGCGGTGCAAGAGGCAACTCCGGCGTTATCCTCTCGCTCATATTCCGCGGAATTTCCAAGGGGCTCAAGGGTCTCGACGAGGCTGACGGTGCAGCGATAGCCTCCGCGCTCGAGCACGGCAGTTCCTCGGCATATAAAGCGGTCATGAAGCCCACTGAGGGCACGATTCTCACCGTTATCCGCACTGCATCCGAGTATGCCCGCAATGCTGTGAACGACGGCGAGACGGACGCGGTCAAGGTATTTGACGCAGGTCTCGAGGGTGCAAAAGCCGCCCTTGCCGACACGCCGAATGTTCTCCCCGTGCTCAAAAAAGCAGGCGTCGTTGACGCTGGCGGCAGCGGACTTGTCTGCATTTTCACTGCAATGTCCGATGTGTTCCACGGAAAAGAAGTGAACCTTGACGCCGACGAGGCGGAGGAATCAAAGAGCGAAGAGAAAGCGGACGAGCACTCCGCAGACAGCCGCTACACCTACTGCGCGGAATTCATCTCCCGTCGCGAGAGCGACAAGGATATCCGCGAGCTGCGCGCATATCTCGAAGCTATCGGCGAGTGCGTCTCTGTTACGGATGACGGAAAGGACATAACCGTTCATGTACACACGAACGCGCCCGGAAAGGCGATCCAGAAGGGCATCGAATACGGTCAGCTGACCAATATAAAAATCGAGAACATGCACCAGGAGCATCAGAACGCCTCGTGGGGCGCGGCTCCCGAAGATCAGCCCGAGCCGATGAAAGCGGTCGAGCCGACGAAGCCGTTCGGCTATGTCGCGGTCGCATCCGGCGAGGGTCTGTGCGAGCTGTTCACCGAGCTCGGTGCGGATCAGATAGTCAGCGGCGGACAGACGATGAACCCGAGCACCGACGATCTGCTCAAGGCGGTTCTCGCGACCCCCGCAGAGCATGTCTATATTCTCCCCAACAATAAAAATATTATCATGGCGGCGGAGCAGGTCGATACCCTGACCGACCGCGACGTTCGCGTGCTGCACACAAAGACCATTCCGCAGGGCATCGCTGCGCTGCTCAACGTTGACGACACGCTCTCTGCGGAGGAGAATCATCTCGCGATGATGAAAGCCGCCGAGAAAGTTTCAACCGGTCTTGTCACCTTTGCCGCGCGCGACAGCTCGATAGACGGTCAGTCCGTCAAAGAGGGTCAGATTCTCGGCATGGAAAACGGCAAGATAACCACCGTCGAGTCGAATGTCATTCAGGCGGCGTACAAGGTCACAAAGCACCTGTTCAAGCGCGGAACTTCCTCGCTCGTCACGCTGATCTACGGCAACGGCACCACCGAAGAGGAAGCCGAGGAGCTCGCTTCCCTGCTGACCGCGAAGTTCGGCTCGGATATCGAGGTCTCTGTTATAAACGGCGGTCAGCCCGTCTACTATTTCATAATTTCGGTCGAATAATATGAAGCTCGATACTGATATAAAATACTTAAAGGGCGTTGGCGAGAGGCGCGCCGCGATGCTGTCGCGGCTTGGCGTCTCTGATGTCGACGCCCTTGTGCGTCTCTATCCGCGAGTCTACGAGGACTGGAGCCGGATAAAAAGCATAAATGAGGCGCAGATAGGCGAGATATGCTGCATAAAAGGCATTGTAGGTTCGCCCGTGCGCAAGAATCTTATCCGTAAAGACCTAACGCTTTACAAGACGGAAATCACCGACGGCAGCGGAATAATGGGCATCACCATTTTCAACAGCCGTTTTGCGGCAGAAAAGCTCACCGAGGGCGACGAATTTCTGTTCTTCGGTCGAGTCGGCGGAAATCTTTACCGCAAGGAGATGAACTCGCCGGAAATAGAACCCGCCGAGGGCGCGGACAGGATAAGACCGATTTATCCTCAGACGCACGGACTCAACTCAAAGATGATAGAAAAGCTTGTCCGCACGGCGCTGACAGAGTGCCGGGACGAGCTTGTTGACCCGATCCCGCTCTGGCTGCGCGAAAAATATTGCCTGATGAATCTTCCGGACTCGCTTTGGAATATTCATTTTCCGAAGAGTCCGGATCATCTTGAAGAGGCGCGGCGCAGGCTGATATTCGAAGAGCTGTTAATATTGCAGCTCGGGCTTGAAAAAATGCGCTCGCAGACTCAGAAAAACGCAGGCGCGATAATAGAGCGCGATTTCAGCGAAGAATATTTTTCGCATCTCCCCTTCTCACCGACCGGCGCACAGCGCAGAGCGGTAAAAGAGGCCATGCGGGACATGATGAGCGGCAGGCAGATGAACCGCCTGCTCCAGGGAGATGTCGGCTCGGGCAAGACTGCGGTTGCCGCCGCGCTCGTCTATTCGACGGCAAAAAATTCGATGCAGTCGGCTCTCATGGCACCCACGGAGGTGCTCGCCGAACAGCACTATAAAACTTTTCTGAAGCTCTTTGAGGGCTGCGGAATAAATGTCGAACTGCTCACAGGTTCGGACACCGCCGCGCAGAAAAGGCGAAAAAAAGAAGCCCTCAAAGCGGGCGAAATCGACCTGCTCATCGGCACTCACGCAATAATCCAGTCGGATGTCGAGTTCAAGTCCCTCGCGCTCGTCATAACCGACGAGCAGCACCGTTTCGGCGTCGAACAGAGAAACGCACTCGGCGAAAAGGGCGAGAATCCGCATCTCTACGTCATGTCGGCAACGCCCATTCCGCGTACACTGGCACTGATAATCTACGGCGAGCTGGACATATCAATTCTCGATGAGCTGCCGCCAGGCAGGCAGAGAATTGAGACTTATGCCGTCACTTCGGAGCTGCGGCAAAGGGCATATAACTATGTCAAAAAGCACCTCGACGCGGGGCGACAGGGGTATATAATCTGTCCGCTCGTTGACGAGGGTGAGAGCGACACGGAACTCGCCTCCGCCGTGAAATACGCCGATGAACTGCAGCGCGGCGATTTTCGCGGTTACACGGTTGGGTTGATGCACGGCAAGATGAAGAGCGCGGACAAGAAAAAAGTTATGGAGTCGTTTTCCAAGGGCGAAACGCAGCTGCTTGTCTCGACGACGGTCATCGAGGTCGGCGTAGACGTGCCGAACGCCGTGATAATGGTTATAGAAAACGCCGAGCGGTTCGGGCTCTCTCAGCTCCACCAGCTCAGAGGACGAATCGGGCGCGGGCAGTATAAATCCACCTGCATTCTCATCACGGACGCCAAAAATGACACGGCGCAGCGGCGTATGAAGGTCATGGAGACGACAACCGACGGCTTCAAAATCGCGGACGAAGATCTCAAGCTGCGCGGTCCGGGCGAATTTTTCGGCTCGCGCCAGCATGGACTGCCCGAGATGAAGATAGCCGATATGCTCGAGGACAGGAGCACGCTCGAAGAGACGCAGCGAGCGGCAAAGGAAATTATAGCGCACGACCCGGAGCTTTCATCGCCCGAAAGCGCGGCTCTGAAAAACGAGATTCAGCGGCTTTTCGA
>DJQG01000149.1:6746-6916 GCA_002438685.1 Ruminococcaceae bacterium UBA6392
AGTCCCGACAGTGATATCTGCCGGGACTTTTCTTGTATATATAATAGATTAAACGGAGCGATAAATTGGGATTTGTCTATCACTTGAACTATAGCAAAGTAAAAGTAAGCGACTCAAATAATTTTTATAATCAGGCTTTCCATAGCCGCACCGCAGTAGTAATAGCTAAC
>DJQG01000113.1 GCA_002438685.1 Ruminococcaceae bacterium UBA6392
CACAAAATTTGAAAGAGAGCCTGTTTTTTCAATTTTTTTATTATATTTCAACTTTAAAACCCTAAAACTCTCTTGAGCTTTAGGGTTTTTCTACAGACTGAAGCCCCGCAGGTTTTGGCGGAGCTTAATGCAATTTATTTGCTTTCTTTTTATACGGTTTACCGAAAAGTACGCACAACGGAGTATTGTTTATAATCGGCGGAAAAATGCTGACAACGGCGGTTATTATAACAAGTGCGACCAAAACCACGGCAATATATATCAAATACGAGTTGAGCGGGATTTTTCTTATAAAATGCATCAAGAAAGTCAGAACCGTCAGATGAAATCCGTAAAATATAAGGCTATTTTTCCCTATGTATCCGAACAGTTTGCTTTTTTCTATCCATTTGCACAGGCAAAGAATTGCCAGCGACATCGCACTACCTGCAAGAAAATACAGCGGCAAAGAGCCATAATCCGCCTTATACATATTCACATATCGCAAGCCGGGTGTTATCTTCAGGTTTACAATGGTTAGAGACAGTCCAACGACAAGATATACAGGAAAAAGCCATTTAAAGAGAACTTTTTCTTCCAGCCCGTGCACGGCGAACCCGACGGCATAGAAAACCATAGCAAAAGGCACGATATCAATCGACCACGGGAGATAGAGAAAACCGTATCTGCGCAGAAGAAAAGCTGATAGCGCAGATATTGCTATGACAACGGAAATGAGTATATAGTTCCTTTTGCGCAGTAAGAAATAGGCCGCTATTTCCGTAAGAAAAAGCACCGCCATGAACCACAACATATTATAGTGCCTTTGAACCACTATCAATTTAAATTCCTGAAAAACGGTGTAATAAAGCGGAGTTTTAAAAATATATATCCTAATCGCAGAAACCGCCAGGCAAATAACCGCAAATGTGGCATAGGGAATCAGAATCGACTTTGTCTTCTTTAAAAGATATTTTCCAAATCCAACACCTTCACTCTTATGAAAAAAGCCCGATATCACGAAAAAAAGCGGAATGCTGAACGAATATACAATCGGAAGCAGCAGGGTTTCACACCCCATATCCGAATTTATATGTTCAAGACAGTGTCCGAGTATAACACTGAACATCGCGACTCCCTTTGCGCAGTCGACCCATTTCAGTCTGGGTTTTGCCTGAATAGTATTATTTTCCTGCACTCTTATCAGCCCCCACGAGTTAATTTTGTTTACATCAGTATATCATGTTGAAAGGCAAAAATAAAGAGTTTATTTATTTCAAAAAACAATCCCCCGCATGGTCTGAACCATACAGGGGGAAAATCGGCTTTTTATCAGTCCTCGTTCTCTTCCTTGATCTTTTCGACTATCTCGTCGGGGATCGCTTCGCCGTGGCGGACGACGAGGATGCAGAGGGTCGAGAGAATGAAGGCTATCGGGCAATAGTAGAACAGGGACATATAGGTGCCAGTAAGCATACGGACGATACCATAGATTATCGGGGTAGCTATCTGCGCGGAGAAGGTTGCGGTGTAATAATAGCCGGTGAATGTGCCGACCTTGTCGATACCGCCTATTTCAAGCACGAGAGGCAGGGTGTTGACGGTGATGAACATATTCGCGGCACCACCGACAACGAGAGCTATCCAGATAAGAGCACCGCTGAGGGCGTTGATGTGGAGTATCTCGGTCAGGAGATATACGCCGAACGCAACGATGAATATGATAAGTCCGCCGAGGATGGTCTTTTTGCGACCGAACTTCTTGCCGAGCCAGCCTGCCGGGATAGCGGCGATTGCGGAAGCGGCGGCAAATGCGGTGGTCATGATGGTTGCCTGAGCGGCGGTCTTATGAAGAATCTCATCGGCAAACAGCGCGAAGAAGGTCGAAATTGCGTTCGTGCCGCAGAAGAGGAAGAACAGACCCATAAGCATGAAGACAAGGCTCCTTCTCTCGCCGGAGGTGAGCTTTTCTTTCTTTCTCTCTTCCTTTTCAGCCTTTGCAGCCTCTTTTTCGGCCTTGCGTCTTGCCTCTGCGTCGGCTGCCTGGTTCATCTCGCCCTGAACCTTAATGCGACTGTCGGGTTCCTTAACGAAGAAGAGTATGACGAGCATACCGATTATCATAACGACTGCGCCTAGCAGGAAAACATAGGGGAAAGTGTTGAGCTCGTTGAACTCAGCAGACTTCGAGGAGATTCCGGTGGATGCGCAGTAGATAGCGGTAACGATAGTTCCGGCGAAAAGACCGAGCGCGCCGCCGATGCCGCCCATGAGGTTGATTATAGCGTTGCCCTCGGAACGGATGTCACTGGGAGTCAGGTCGGGCATGAGCGCGACGACGGGAGCTCTCCAGAGCGACATGACGAAAACGAAGAGAATGACGAAGAGCATCGTCAGCGGAAGCGAACCGACTTTTATCGCGACTATCGGGATTATCGCAAAGAGGATAGCCGAGATAGGTGCGCCGAAGATAACATACGGACGGCGCTTGCCGAAACGGGAATGGGTGTTGTCGGAAAGCTTGCCGAAGGTCGGCTGGAAGATGACGCCGAAAATGTTATCGAACGTCATGATAATACCGATGAACAGCGGGACGAGCGTTATGCCGCCGGCGGCGGTTGTAACATCCTCGCCGTTTGCCGCGGCGAACTCGGCGAGAGCCGGGAACGCGGCGTTGAGCTTTGCCGACCACGAGGTTATCGTGGCGCTGTTATTGAGCAGGTGGTTGAGTATCTTTGTTATGTAGGGATCGTAGATCGCCCATGCGATGGACGACGCAAGGAAACCGAATCCCGTGAGGATCGTGTGCGGATAGTGCAGCTTGCCGTTGGGCTTAGCACAGAAATACTGCTTCGCTTTTTCCATGTTTGGTTATAACCTCCTTAAATGCCGCGCGGCCGGTTTGTCATATGCGCGGTCTTAAACAGTGTAATTGTAACATATCTGTTCTGATTTGCAAATAGTTTTTTAAACTTATTGCATAAAAATATATTTTTATCTGTTTTTTATTTCAGGAAACCGCTGACTATGACCTCCTCCGCCTCCTCTTCTGTCAGACCGAAGGTCATGAGCTTCAAGAGCTGGTCGTTGTTTATGCGCCCGATAGCCGCCTCGTGGACTATCTGCGCGTCGGCGTCGTTGGCGGTTATCTCCGGGATAGAGCGTATCTTCGCCTTGTCCATGATTATCGAGTCGCACTGGACATGGGCGCGGCACTCCGTGTTGCCGACCGCTCTGGGATAGAACACCTGCTCGGAGTGATCCCTTGCGACGGAGCGGGAAACTATCTGCGCGCTCGAATTTTTGCCGTTTAAGTTCACGGTCATATTCGAACGGGCTTTCTGACTGCCGTGAGTAAGCAGACGCTCGGTGATGACTATCTTGGCGTTCGCGTCAAGAGCCGCCTCAGTCTCGCGCAGAGTCGAGTCGACGCCCGCGAGCTGGATCATCTCCATCTCGCAGTAAGAGCCCTCTTCCATGGTTACCTCAGTCACGGGGTTGAGTATTCTCTCGCCCGTGCCCTCGCCCTCGCCGTAGTGTTTCTCGACATATTTTACTTTTGCGTTTTTGCCGATGAAGAAGCGGTGGATGCCGTCGTGCTCGGTTTTTTCGCCGCCGCAGTTGTGTATGCCGCAGCCCGCGACTATCAGCACATCCGCACCCTCGCCGACATAGAAATCATTATATACCTTGTCGTTTATTCCGGTCTCGGTGATGATAACGGGGATATGCACTTCCTCGCCCTTTGTGAACGGCTTTATATATATGTCTATGCCTGGGTTTCCCTTTTGGGGCTCTATTGTTATATTCTCGCTCGACTGTCTCGCGATGCCCCGGCCGTTCTTTCTGATATTGAACGCACCCGTCGGGATTGAATCCATGTCCGCTATCGTGTGCAGCAGCGACATATCGACTTTTTTGAGCAGATCCGGCATATCATTCACCGTCCTTTCTGTTGAAGTCACAGCTCTCGTCAAGCTCGCCGAGCAGCTGCGGGAGAATCTCTTCCTTTGTGCCGCGCGTGCGGATCTTGCCTTTTTCGACGACTATCATCTCGTCGGCGAGCTGCATTATGCGCTCCTGATGCGAAATTACTATCACTGTTTCATATCTGTTCTTGCACATCGAGCGGAAGCTCTCAACGAGCATTGCGAAGCTCCACAGGTCGATTCCCGCCTCCGGCTCGTCGAATATCGCAAGGTCAACATCTCTCGCCATGAGCGTGGCTATCTCAACGCGCTTGACCTCGCCGCCCGAGAGAGACGCGTCAACCTCGCGGTTGAGATATTCACGCGAGCAGAGTCCGACGCTCGTCAGATACGCGCAGCAGGCGTCCTCGGGCAGCTCGCTGCCGTGGGCGAGGCTCAGAAGCCTGCGCACCGTGAGCCCTTTAAAACGCGGCGGCTGCTGAAAAGCGTAGCCGATGCCGAGCTTCGCACGCTCGGTGATGCTCATGTGAGTTATATCCGTTCCGTTATAGATTATCTGTCCCTCTGTCGGCTGCTCGATGCCCATTATAAGCTTTGCGAGCGTGGATTTTCCGCCGCCGTTCGGTCCTGTTATGACAACGAACTTGCCGTCGTCAAATGTGAGGCTGATATCGTCGATTATCTCAAGCTCATCGTCCGCACTGCCGACCGAGAAGGAGACATTTTTCAGTTCAAGCATATCCTGCTTCCTTTCGCTTATTTATATGCAGGTTGATTATACAGATTTTTTATTGATATGACAAGATATTTTGCGCCGATATTTGCATATGATGCGCCGCTATTTTAGGCTTTGGCGGTATTTTATGAGTTTTTTGTAAACAAAGTCTGATTTTATTTGAATTTTTATAAGAAAGCTGATAGAATGAAGAGGTAATGCTACCGGACAAGGAGGTATCGGTTTGTCAGATAAAGAAAACCTGCAGCCGCTCGAAGAAAACGAGGCTGCCGAAAAGGAAGAAGAAAACTTTGAGTATGACAGAACGCTTTGCAGCCTTTGCCAGAAGAAGGCGCGCGAAGAGGGCAGCTATTACTGCGAGGACTGCCGTACCAAGATGATGAAAACGAAGATAAAGGGCGGCTCCGTGTTTGCCGCGGTGCTCTGCGTGATAGTTTCGCTGTTCGCGCTGATGCTCCTGGGCGCAAACGCCACGCAGATGGTCGGTCTGCTTGAGGCGGACTCCCTCTTGAACCAGGGCTATGTCAACGCCGCGCTCAACAAGGTGTCCCAGGCGAGCGAAGCAAACTCCTCTCTCAACGACAGCGACTTTATCTCGAATCTGTCGAAGACCCTCGGCAATCAGACGATATTCACCCTCGGTTACGGCGAGACCGCGATGACCGCGAAGATCTATGCAAAGGGCTACACCGAGATAGACGCGGGCGGATATGTTGTAAATAATCTCGGCGAGGACGCTGTTAAGTCCGACCTGAGACTGCTCGGTCTGCGCAAGTATGTCAAGGCCTATAACGGCTACAACACCACTCAAGAGAAGGCATATTCGATTCTCCAGAACTATGTCAACGCCGATGCGAAGGATATACCCTATGACGATCTTATCAAGAAGCTTGACGCTCTCAAGGGTCAGGACGGAATTGAGGATCAGTATATCGAATACTACAAATGCTATGTCGCGATGATGGCGGACAAGAGCATCGACACCCAGCTCGAGTTCCTTCTGAAGATGGAAAAGGAATATCCCGCAGGTCTCATGATCTACGGTCCGACAATTGCGGATTACTACTACCGCTCGGGCGACTATGCGAAGTCCGTTGAATATGCCGACAAGATGATAGCGAAAAACCGCAACTACTCCTCGGCTTATGAACAGAAGGTAATGGCTCTGCTCGCTCAGGGCGACGCCGACGGCGCCGAGAAGGTCTGCGACCTGCTCGACACTGCCGAAAATGCGGCGGGAGTTGCAAGCGGCGATTACACATCGTACAGTCTGCGCGCCAACCTCTATTGGTACACCGGCAAATACGACGCGGCGATAAAGATATGCGAAGAGGGCATCGAGGCATCCGGCGGCGATTCCGATATCTACCGCAACGAGGCTATCGCATATATGCTCAAGGGCGACTACAAGAAGGCTAACGAGTGCGGAAAGAACGCATATCAGTTCTCCATGAACTACGGCGACCTGACGCTCGATATAATCAACACCGCGGCTCTTGCAGCGGGACTTGCAAAGGACGATGATACCTACAAGACGCTTGAGGATTATCTCAAGACCTACAACTACGAGATAAGCACGGTCGTCACGGACTGCCTTGCAGGCAAAAAGACCGTCAAACAGGTCTTCATCACTGACGGAGGTGTCATCTCATGATTTCAACTGTTATCTATTTCATCGGCAAGGTGCTCACCTTCCCCGGCGCATATATAAAGGCTTTCTTTGAGCATCTTATCGCAAGAGCGTTCAGTATCCCAGTTGAGGATACAAAGTATCTCAGATTCACCGACGGCTGCGGTCATGTCGAGCATGACGCTATCGGCAGCAAGGCGAAAAAATTCTTCTATTGCCTCCTGCCCGGTCTGTTCACCGCGATAATCGGCACGCCAATGCTCTATATGGGCTTTGCGGGTCTGTTCTTCTTAAAAGTCCCCGCCGATTCGAGCACGATTCTCATGTTCATTGTCTACTGCATCCTGTTCTATCTCGGCTTCTCGCTGTGCGCTAATCAGTATCCGCTCATGGAGGATGCAATCGGTCTGTGGCACGCACTCTACGGCAAAGACGGAGCGAACCTGTTTGTGAAGATCGTTCTCTTCATCCCGACCGTTCTTATTATAGCGGGCGCGTTCCTCGAGAGATATGCATTGAACATTCTTGTCATGGCGGGCACGGTTGCCTTCGCCGCACTGACAGCATAACAAAATAAATAAGCTGCCTCCGCACAGGTCACTCTCTGCGGGGGCGCTTTGCAATCGGAGAAACTTTTATGGAATATAATCTTTGCGTCATTTGCACGGGCGATTCGGGCGCTGCTGAAAACCTCGCCTATTCGCTCATAACCCGCGGCGGCGTGCGCCTTGTAATCTCGACAGAAAATGCGGATTCCGAAAAATTTCCAACGGCGGCGGAGAACAGCGGGATAGATTTTATGCCCTGTTCAATTGAGTCAATCAATTCCGTCCTCGCTTCGCCCGATGCCCCGCTCGTCATGTTCGCAGATGCCGGAACCACTTTTGCGCCCGGATTTGTCGAGCTGCTCGAAGATAAGGCGGTCGTTTTCAATGCGGCGACTGAAGAAAAGAATGCACCGCGCAAGCTCTATCGCGACGGATTTTCTGCCCACGAGGCTTTCTCGCCCGCAGTCGGCGTGAATTTTGTCATGCGCTCGGAAGTTATAAACGAGCACAAAATAAAGCTTTTATCCGCAAACCCGGCGGGCTTCGCCGCGTTTGCCGCACAGTATACCGCATATGATAGTTTCGAGCCTATACACGAGGTGCTCCTCTACAGTGCGAAGCCGATAGAGTGGAACGCAGAAAGTTTTAAAATCATAGCAAAGAGTGTTTCAACCAAAGGCGGGCTCTCCGCTCTGACTCTTCTGCTCTCGGCTTACTGCGGACTTGATAAAGCAGGAAAAGAAGCCGAGTTCGATGCGTTTTCCGCGACGGCAAAGCCGTTCTTTGAAAACGAGGCTTATAATGCATATGCCCTCGCGGCTTTCGGCATTGATTCCGCTATGTTAAAAGAGGGCTGCCGAGCCGGCGAGTTCGTCTCGGCTGGCACGAACGCCATGTACAAAGAAGTGACTCTGCCTATCCTCGCCGACGATGTCGTGCGCGATTTTTACGGCGGCAAGCTCAGCTTCGGCACGCTGCGCCGCTGCATCGCCGCGTGGCTCTATTTCAAGCTTTATCGAATGGGCGGAGCGGCGAAGAAGCTCGGCTGCAAAGTCTGCTCAAAACTCGCCGGGGGTGACCTGAATGTCTGATTTTCCATTCAGAGCCACAATACTTATTCCCGTCTACAATGTCGAAAAATATCTCGACGGCTGCATAAACTCGCTTAAAGAGCAGACCGAGCAGTTTGAGAACATGGAGATACTCCTGATAAACGACGGAAGTTTAGACAACAGCGCGGATATCTGCCGCCGCTGGGCTGACGAATACGAGAATGTCCATTTCTACTCGAAAGAGAACGAGGGACTTTCAAAAACAAGAAACTTCGGTCTGCGCCACGCACAGGGCAAGTATATCCTCTTCCTTGACTCCGACGACACTTTAGCGCCCGATACCGTCAAGAGCGTCGTTGACTATTTCGACACGGTCTATAATGAAGTGGATCTGGTCACATACCGCATCACACAGTATTTCAAAAATGCGCCGCCGGTCTATCATTTCAGATACCGCACGCTGACCCACACGGGCGTGTATGATCTCGATGACCCCAAAAACAGATTCATCACGCAGACGAATGTCAATATCTGCGTCAAGAATGATAAAAACAACGGCATTTTCTTTGACGAGTCGCCGAATTTCAGGCATGAGGACGAGAAGTACTGCTGCGATATCCTGCGCCGCAAGATGAAGATAGGCTTTTGCCAGAAAGGCGAATACCGATATAACCGCGGCAACGAGAACAGCATCGTCTCAACCGTTTTCTCGCCCTATTATATATTTGAAACCTCCATGGCTTTCTACGAAGAATTGTTCAACTCGTTCGGCGGCAGAGTTCCTCCGTATTTCCAGGGCATAGTTTTCAACGACCTGCGCTGGAAGCTCAAGGAGGACAAGCTCCTTCCCTATCACTATCCGCCCGAGGAGTTCGCGCACGCAAACAGGCGCATCGATGCGCTGCTCAAACAAATGGACGAGGACACTATAATATTGCACCCGTCCGTCAATGAATATCATATCCACTACTGGCTCTCGCGCAAGCCGAACTGCCATCCGACGGTAATAGCGGAGGGCGGCAAGCTCAGCATTGCGGCGGACGGAAGAAAGATTTTTTCCGCGTCTTCGTTCCCGCTGATGATGAGAAAGATATTTGTCGAAAACGGAAAAGCGAGACTGCTCTCGTTCATAAAATCCCCGGTGTTCTCGCATCTCGGGCGCGGCGAGTGGAAAGTAATAGCTTCTGTAGACGGCGAAAAACGCGAGCTTGAAACTTTCACTTCCGTTTTCAGCGCGCAGGATTCCGCAGTCAACGTGGTCGATTTCCCGGCGTTCTTCTGCGAATTTCCCGCAGACGGCAGGCATGAGATAAAGTTCTTTATAAGCATACGCGGTAAGGAATACCCGACGAATCTTCTCGCCGAGCCGACCGCCGTGTTCAGCCGTAAAATACGCATGTATGTCCGAAACGGCGTGATGTTCACACTCAGCGGCAGGACGCTCGTCAGTAGAAGCGTTGATGAAAATGAAAAGTACCGCGCCGAGCGGGAGCAGAGCAAGAATTTTAAAGGCAATGTCAAAAAGCTGCGCAATGCCGCTATTGAATACCGCAGAGCGCACAAAGTCGAACTCTACTACGACCTGCACACGGTCGACTTCGACAACGGCTATTATCAGTTCAAGAATGATATAAAGCACAGCGACGGCGTTGAACGCTACTATATCTACAGCCGCGAATATAAGAATATAGATGAGCTTTTCACAAAAGAGGAGCAGGCGCATCTCGTGAAGTTCGGCTCGGAGAAGCACAAACTGCTTTATCTCTCGGCGCGTGTGATATTCACGGCGTTCTACGGCGTGACACCGGTTTCGCCGTTCGGCTCGGCGGCGGGTGAAGTGCCCTATGCCGACCTGCTCGATTTCAAAACCGTCTATCTCCAGCACGGAGTGCTCCACGCCTCCCTGCGCTCGCAGAACTCGGTCGAACGTTGCCGCGCAGATAAAATCGTTATTTCAGCTCCATTTGAAAAGCAGAACTATATGACTAACTATCACTACCCGGAGGACAATCTCATCCCGACCGGTATGGCGCGATACGACCATATAGACAGAAACAAAAAGGCGAAAAACAGAATTCTCTTCGCCCCGTCGTGGCGCAAATACCTGACTCAGGAGATAAACTCCTCAAAGTGGGAGCTGATAGACTCAAAGCTCAAAAGCTCAGATTATTTCAGGAATTTCTCACGTTTTCTTGAGAGCGAGGAGCTGCATGAGCTGCTCGAAAAGACAGACACCTATCTCGATGTCAAGCTCCACCCGATAATCGCGGACGCAGAAGGACTGTTTGATATCAAGAGCCCGCGCGTCGTCATGGCGGGCGCGCATGTTGATATCGAGGACTACAAAATGTTCATCACGGACTTTTCGTCTTTCGTGTTCGACTTCGCCTATCTCTGCCGCCCGGTGCTCTATTTTGTGCCCGACTACGGTCAGTTCAAGGCGGGAATGAACCACTACCGCGAGCTCGATCTCCCGTTTGAAAAGGCCTTCGGTCCGCTCGTCCTCGACCCCGAAAGCGCGGTGGGAGAAATAAAGAAAGCCGCAGAAAACAGCTTTGAGCCCGAAAAAATATATGCCGAGCGCATGAAAAATTTTTATTATCCTCTTGAAAATTGTGCTGAGGCACTCTATAATGAAATTAGTTCGTGGAATATTTTGTAAAAGGAGCATGCCTGCGCATGAATGAATTAATCAGTGTTGTGATACCTATTTATAACAGAGAATCGACTCTGCAAAAAATGTGTTGACAGCGTTCTTGCACAGACATATAAAAACATAGAGGTTATTCTTGTTAATGACGGTTCAACTGACAGCTCGGGGGAAATATGCTGCCGCTATGAGCAGGCGGATTCAAGAGTCTCTGTCATCAACAAAAAGAACAGCGGACTTTCTTCGGCGCGCAATGCCGGAATAGACAAAAGCCGCGGAGAGTACATATTTTTTATCGACAGCGATGACTGGATAGACAGCGACACGCTGGAGGTGCTGCTGGACGCCGCTATACAAATAGAGTACTGACGTCACTGGCTGCTGTATGTATTTTAACTTCCCGAACGGTGTTGAAGACAGCAGAGCTTCCGATGAGATCTATATTCAAGATACATGGGCACTCATAAAATGGATGCTTGTGGGCAGCATTTATGCCAATGCCGCATGGGGCAAGCTGTTCAGGAGAAGTCTTTTTGAAAAATTGAGATTTGACGAGAGCTGCGATTTCTGCGAGGACGATGAGTTCAGCTTCCGCATGGCGCATATAGCAAAGGGATATCTCCGCATAGCCGATGCAAAATATCATTATTTTCAGAATTCCGGCGGCATGGTGCTCTCCGGCACTTACATTTCCGATACGCCTATAAATGTCATGTCAAAGATAGAATCCGACCCGATAGTGGCGGGGGACCCGGAGCTTTCAAGGCTTGCGCACAAAAAGAAGATAGCGGCTCTGCATACGCTGTATATAAAATATCTGCGCGCAGGAGACAGGCGCAATGCCGCGCGCATCTCGCACATGATGCGCGAACTGATATCAAAATACGGCTATTGCGGAATCTCAAAGCAGATGCAGGCGCGTGTCATGCTCATGCGCTCGTACAGTCTCGCAAGATTTGTCGAGCTTTCCGCGATACGGCTCAAAAACAAAAAATACAGCAAATAAAAATGATGCCTCCAAAAACGGAGCATCAGTAAAACAGCAGCCAACCGCAGCGAAAATTTGCTGCGGTTGGTTTTCTATTATTGTTTTGGAAAATCGTGAGGACGGATAAATTGAGATTTCTACCCCACCGCAAAAATTCACCCCGGAGTTATTCTCCGGGGTTTACTGTTAGTTTAGTATTATATGATTCTCACTCTGACAACGCCGCCGACTGCGGTTATCTTTTCGCCGTCGGGGTTCGGCGTATCGCAGACGAGGTAGCCGAGTCCGTTTTTGACTGCGCCGTTAAGCGACGTTATATTGCCGCCGAGCGCCGCGACGATGTTTTCGCGCACTCCATCGCTGTCTTTGTAGATAACGCACACGCGCTTTTCAAACTCTGCAGGCGGTGTGAGCTCGGGCAGGTTGACGGAGTTCTTCACTTCGCCGCGCTCGATATAGCCGATAAGCTCATCGGCAGCCATGACCGCGCAGTTGTCCTCGCTCTCGGGCGTGGAGGCGCCGAGGTGCGGGATAGCTATGACTCCGGGCACACCCAGCTGCGCATCGGCCGGGAAGTCCGTGGCGTATGCCGCGACCTTTCCGTCGGCGAGAGAAGCGAGAATATCATCGGAGTTCACGAGCTCGCCGCGCGCGAAATTGAGAATGCGCACGCCGTCTTTCATTTTGCCTATAGACTCTGCGTTGATAATATTTTTCGTGCTGTCGTTGCACGGAATGTGCAGGGTCAGGTAATCCGCCGCAGAGAAAACCGCATCAATATTATCAACGGTCTCAACGCCGCTTATTTCACTCTTGCCGTTTCTGTCGAAGCAGACGACTCTCATGCCGAGGTCGCGCGCCGCTTTGGCGACGAGCTTGCCTATCGCGCCCATGCCGACAACGCCCATGGTCTTGCCTTTTATCTCGGGACCCGCAAATGAGCTCTTGCCCTTTTCGACGAGCTTGCCGACATTGTCGCCCTCGCCCTTGAGGGTCTTGCACCAGTCGATAGCGTCTATAACTTTGCGCGAAGCGAGAAGAGCCGCGCAGATAACGAGCTCCTTTACAGCGTTCGCGTTCGCTCCGGGCGTGTTGAACACGGCGATGCCCAGCTCCGAGCACTTATCGATCGGGATATTATTCACACCCGCTCCCGCGCGGGCGATTGCCAAAAGACCCGCTCCGAACTGCATATCATGCATCGAAGCCGAGCGCACCATTATCGCCGCCGGATCTTCCGCACTGTCGGTGCAGACATATTTTGCGCTGTCAAAGCGGTCGATGCCGCACTTTGCTATTTTATTTAGCGTTAATATCTCTTTCATCAGCCTCTCCCCCTCAGTTGTTCTTCTCGAACTCCTTCATGAAGTCAACAAGCTGCTCGACTCCCTCGACCGGCATGGCGTTGTAGATAGACGCGCGCATTCCGCCGACCGAACGGTGTCCCTTGAGGTTGACAAATCCTGCCTCTGCCGCCTCTGAGACAAACTTCGAGTTGAGCTCGTCGCTCTCTGTAACGAAGGTCACGTTCATCAGCGAGCGGTCGCAGTGTCTGACGGGGTTCGAGAACATCTTACTCGAATCGATGAAGTCATAGAGAATCTTCGCCTTCGCTTCGTTTCTCCTCTTCATCTCCTCAAGTCCGCCGAGCTTCTCTATCCACTCGAGCACCAATTTGCACATATATATCGACCAGCAGGGCGGCGTGTTATACATCGAGTCATTGTCCGCCATGTTCTTGTAGTCGAGCATCGCAGGCGTGATATCGCGCGCCTTGCCAACAAGATCCTTGCGCACTATGACAATAGTCAGTCCCGCGGGGGCGACATTCTTCTGCGCGCCGCCGTAGACAATGCCGAACTTCGAGACATCGAGCGGCTCCGAGAGGAAGCACGATGAGACATCCGCGACGAGCGGCACATCGCCCGTGTCGGGGATATACGGGAACTTCGTGCCGTAAATCGTGTTGTTCAGGCATATATAGGCGTAGTCCGCCTCGGGGTCAAAATCCTCGCGGGTGACCTCGGGAATATAAGAGAAAGTCTTGTCTTTCGAGGATGCGACAACTCTGATATCGCCGTATTTGCAAGCTTCTTTATATGCCTTGGTCGAGAACTGACCGGTGAGCATATAATCAGCCTTTCCGCTGCCGTTCAAAAGATTGAGCGGAATCGCGGCGAACTGGGTCGAAGCTCCTCCCTGGAGGAACAGTATATCATAATTGTCGGGCACTGAAAGCACCGATTTGAACAGGCTCTGCGCCTCATCCATTATTCCCTCAAATACCTTAGAGCGGTGCGACATCTCCATTACGGACTGACCGCTTCCGTGATAGTCCATTATCTCCGCAGCCGCGCGGCTGAGAACGCTCTCGGGCAGCATCGAGGGTCCTGCTGAAAAATTGAATACTCTTGCCATCTGGGTTTACCTCCTTTTCCGGCGCGCAATTTAAAATTATGCCGCGCCAAAGCCGTGAAAATTACCGGCTTTTTACCATTATATAGCATAGTAAAAAGATAAGTCAATAAAATCGGAGCTTTACTGTTGAAAAATATGACTTCCAAATGTATAATTAGTATGACAGAAAAATCCATCAGATAACGAGGTATTTTCAAAATGTCAACTCAGCAGAAAAAGAAAAAGAAAAACAATTCGAGACTTTACATTCTCATCGCAGCTGTATTGCTGCTCATCGTGATGATCGTCCTCATTGCCGTCAAATGCTCCGGCGGCAAGAAAAATCCGGACGCGGACAGCACGAGCGGCGAATCCTCATCGCAGTCACTTGAAGCGGCGGACATCGACCCGCTGACCGGACTCTCCGGCTTCAAGGCTCAGGGCAAGCGCCCGATAGCGATAGTTGTCAACAACTCGAAGCCCGCTCGTCCGCAGTGGGGGCTCTGCACCCCCGATATCGTGTTTGAGGGCGTGACCGAGGCGGGCATAACGAGAATGCTTTGGCTCTATTCCGACATAAACAAGATTCCCGACAAGGTCGGCTCGCTCAGAAGCGCAAGGCACGACTTCGTCGAGATAGCCGAGGGACTGGACGCAATATTCGTCCACTGGGGCGGCAGCAAATACGCCTATTCGGCGATAAACGAGCGCAATGTCGATGACCTTGACGGGCGTACATATCTCGGCAGATATTTCTTTCGCGACAAGGAGCGCACAAATGTCGCCATTGAGCACCGCGGATACACGACCCGCGAGGCGATAGACAAGGGTCTTACAAAGCTCGACATCCGCCGCGATATCAAATCCGGCTATCAGAATCCCTTTGCGTTCGTTCCCGAGAACTCGCCGCGCACTCCCGCCGGCGGCGCATGCTCGAGAATAGACATAGTTTTCTCGTCCTACTGCAACCATTCATTTACTTATTCGGCGCAGGACGGACTCTATCTCAACGACATCAACGGCGCACCGATGACCGATGCAGACGGCAAACAGATGGCAGTCAAGAATGTTGTTATTCTCTACTGCCCGGTCTCACTCATGGGCGACTCATCCGGATGCGTTGACATGGATCTGACAGGCGGCAGCGGCGTTTATCTCTCAAACGGCGCATATGAAAATATAAGCTGGAAAAAGGGCGGTCCGGACAGTATACTCACCCTTTATTCGTCCGACGGCACCGAGCTCAAGCTCAACCCCGGTCAGAGCTACATCGGTCTTGTCCCCACCGACAAGCAGGCGAGCACAGTCATAGCATAAAATATAACACAAACTCAAACGCCGCCGGCACAGCATAAAAGCTTACCGGCGGCGTTTTATTTGCACTTGAATAATACAGCACTGTGCAGCGCACGATTTATATTTACACAAGATAGTGCTTTTTCGTGTCGTGGTAGAGCTGGGTTATATCCTGAAGCACCTCGGTATGGGCGAAGCTCTTGTGATAGACTATATTCGTCTCGCGCGCCATGCTGAGGTTTTCTATCGGAACTATCGTCAGCTTCTTTTTGCGGACTTCTCTGAGGCACACGCTCTTTGCAAGTATAGACACACCGAAGTCCTTCTGCACAAGGTCTTTTATCGTCGTGACGTTATCGACCTCAAGGATAACATTGAAGTCATCTATCGACTCATTGTGGCTTTCGAGCGTCGCTTCAAACAGCATTCGCGTTGCCGAAGTCGGCAGACGCAGGATGAGCCTCTCGCGGCGCAGCTCGCTTAAAGTTATCATCGAGTGCTTTGCGAGCGGATTGTTGTTCGACATGATGCAAACGAGATAGTCCGTATCTATCATGACGGAATTGAGCGACGGATTCGACACTTTTCCGTCCGTTATCGCGAGATCGATCTCAAAATTGTCGAGCATATCATAAAGATTTTTTATAGTATCTGTAAAAACAGTAATGCTTACATTTGGATATTCGTTGCCGTAACGGGCGAGAACCTCGGTTGCAAATGTGCTTTCGGAGGTGTGGGTCAGACCTATGCGCAGCTTCTTTATGTTGCGCTTGGAGTCCGCTATCTCCATGTGCATCTTCTGATCCATTGAAGTCAGAATACGCGCGTAGCGAACCGCAATCTCCCCTTCCTGCGTCAATGTAAGCTCGCCTTTCTTGCGATTGAACAGCTTCGCGCCGAGGGACTGTTCGAGCTGGCTTATCTGATGGCTGACCGCGGGCTGGGTCAGAGAGAGAGCTTCAGCCGCCCTTGTGAAATTTTTCTGCTCCGCAACTGCTATCAAAGTTTCGGTTTTGTTGTCTAACATATCCTCACCATAAAAAAAGTTTTTGAAAATCAAAATTAAAATAATTTGATTTTATTACAGGTTGAGTATATCATATTGTGTAGTAAATCACAAGAGATATTAAAAAAACAAATTTGCAAAAACTATCGGTCGCCGGACGGAAAAGCTCTCCCGGCGGTTGCTTTTTTTACTCTCTGAAAGGAAACGAGGAATAAGGGAAATTGATTAACTCACTCTACAAGACCTTCAACATCACCTCCCCCGTCGCGGGAATCATCATCTCGATAGCCCTCATGCTGATAACGGGCTTTGCGATGACGCGCATCACAAAGCGGCTCCGGCTGCCGAACGTCACGGCATACATACTCTCCGGCGTTTTACTCGGACCTTATGCATTGAATCTCGTGCCGCAGAATATCGTTGAGGGCATGGACTTTCTGAACGATATTGCTCTCGCGTTCATCGCGTTCAGCACCGGCGAGTTCTTCCGCTTTTCGACTCTTAAAAAGAACGGCGGAAAAGTCGCTGTGATAACCGTGCTCGAAGCGTGCCTCGCGTCGGTGATCGTTTTCATCGTGTCGTTCTTCATTCTCGGGCTGGATATCAACTTCTCGCTCGTGCTCGGCGCGCTCGCCTCGGCAACCGCGCCCGCGTCAACCGTCATGACGATACGCCAGACCCACGCAAAGGGCGACTTTGTTGACACCCTGCTCCAGGTCGTTGCGCTCGACGATGTCGTCGGACTCGTCGCATACAGTGCCGCGATATCCGTAGCGCTCGCGAATGCATCGGGTCATTTCAGCGCGGGCAGCGTATTGAAGCCCATCGGGCTCAACCTTCTCGTGTTCACGATAGGCAGCCTGTTCGGACTGATATTGAAGCTCCTGCTCCAAAAGCGTTCGACGGACAACAGACTGATAGTCTCCGTCGCGCTGCTGTTCTCGTTCTGCGGAATATGCACCCTGCTCGATGTCTCGCCGCTTCTCGGCTGCATGGCGATGGGCATGGTCTACATCAACCTCTCGGACGATGAGCGGCTGTTCAAGCAGCTCAACTATTTCAGCCCGCCGATACTCCTGCTGTTCTTCGTGCGTTCGGGACTCAACTTCAATCTCAGCGCGCTCTTCGACAGCTCATCGTCAATCGGCCGCGTGCCGCTGATAGTCGTCGGCGTGTGCTACTTCTTCACGCGAATCGTCGGCAAATACGCCGGCGCGTTCCTCGGCTGTCTCATAACAAAGAAAAACCGCCTCGTCCGCAACTACCTCGGCCTCGCGCTTATCCCGCAGGCGGGCGTTGCGATAGGTCTCGCCGCGATGGGTGCGCGAACGCTCGGCGGCGCGTCCGGCAGTGCGCTCGAAACAATAATACTCGCGTCGAGCGTTCTGTATGAGCTTATCGGTCCCGGCTGCGCGAAGCTCTCGCTCTATCTCTCGAAGTCATACTCCAACAAGCTCGAGGACATAGTCGAAATTGCGGAGGACGGACATCAAAAGAGCAAGGTCGAGCTGCTCATAGAACGCATCCAGGCGATACAAAACGACCTGCCCAAACACGAGAACCCCTACTACGAAGACGAACAGGCGTTCTCCGAAGCCGCAGACGAGCAGTATCTGCTCGCGGGCATGAGCATGGACAGAAGCAGAAAGAACAGGAGGAGAAGAAGATGAACGGAATAACCGCGTTTGCCCTCTCGGACCCTATCGCCCGTCTGCTCGGCGAATGGTCAATGGAACTCAACACATATTCGATAATGCTCAGGATAGCGGTGGCTGTCATATTCGCGTCGGTCATAGGCTGCGAGCGTTCGAGCAAGCGTCACTCGGCGGGACTGCGCACTTTCGTGCTCATCTCCTTTGCCTCGACCGTTTCGATGATACTTGACATATATCTCATGACGAGCTACTCGTTCAGCGTGCCCGTGCTCTCGGCGGCGACGATAATCGGCACCGCGATGGTCAGCGGCAACTCGATACTGTTCAGCTCCCGCAATCAGATAAAGGGACTGACGACCTCCGCCGGACTCTGGGCCTGCGGAATCCTCGGATTCATAATCGGCGCGGGGCTCTATACCGTGACTGTTATAGTCTATGTTTTCCTGCTCTGCATCCTCGCCTGCTTCCCGTCGCTTGAGATATACCTCAAGAACCGCTCGAACCACTTTGAGATCCACCTCGAGCTCAAGAGCAGCGAATATCTTCAGGACTTCGTCGCGGTCATCCGCCGCCTCGGGCTGAGAATAGACGACATCGAATCGAACCTCGCATATGTCGGCTCGGGGCTGAGCGTCTATACAATAACGATAACGATAAACAGCGCGGAGCTAAAAAAATACAAGACGCACAAAGAGATAATCGAAGCGCTGAGCTCGCTCGAATATATATATCATATTGAAGAGATGAGATAAAAACACATCAAAACATCCGGTTGAAGTCAAATTCAGTCGGATGTTTTTTCTATATTGACAGATTATATCTTTCATGCTATATTTAGCTCGAAATAAGTGACCCGAAAGGAGCTAAAGTATGAAAGGCAAGAAAGTTGCAGTTATTTCAATTTCAGCAGTTATCTTAGCGTTGGCGATAATATATCTGATTTTCTTTTCGGCTTTGGGGCTTCATATATATATAACGGCAAAGACAAGATAATATCAGCCGCGCAGAGTTTTAATCGAACGGCCATCGTAACAAAAAGCAGCGATGTGTAATATAAACGGCTCGCTCGACGACGCGGCAAACGGCTCGCTCGGCATCGCAAATCCTAAAAGATACCGCAACCTGTATAACTCCGGGCGCGAGCTCAAGTTCGTCAGCCTGTACAACGGACACAATGCCGCATCGGTCTGGCTCTCCCGCGACGGCGGCGCAGTTATCACAAATGACAAAGAGGCATATGTTTTTTCATCAAAATCAAAGAGCTATAGCACACCGACAAAATTCGCGGACAACATTCTCTGTACAAGACCGTCCGGCGAGCGCGTATATCTTCTCACAACCGACGGAAGATTCGGATTTTCTTTGTTTGACGATTCCTCCGCTTTCACCGAGCTGATGAAATCAGTAAAGAGCTTTGAACTTGCCCCTGAAAGCGATGAAATACTCATAGTAACGACAGACGGCAGGCTATGTGTCGCGGATTCTTCCGGCAGCGTCACCGAGTCGGCGCAGAATATATCCGAAGTATCAATCGCTCAGTCATCGCACGACGGCATGTCCGAAACCGTAATCAGCATAGTGAGAACAGACGGAGTTCTTCTTCGCTACACCACAAAAAACAGCTTTAAAACAGCCGATGTTCTCTCATCAATTCCCGATGAACTCGCTCACGGGATAAAATCTGCCGTTTCATATTGCTCCGGAACCGTGGCAATAGATGCACAGGGCAACGCATTGGCATATGGCAAAGACTTTGGGCTCGGTAACGGCGAACTAAACGGAACCATTGTCTGCGCAGACTGCAAAAAGCTGAGTTCGACCGACCAGTCCGTCATAATTATAAAAGCCGACGGCTCATTTACAGAATACGGATATCTCTTGGATAGCACACACAGAACATTTTCAGAATAATCAGAGCACAAAACAGCCCGGAACCGAAAATCGGCTCCGGGTTTTGGGCTGTGACTTTTGAAGTGAAATGTCTCGCTTTGCTCGATGTGAAATAATCCCTCGCAGGCTCGGGATTGTGAAATATTGCTCCTTCGTCGCAATGTGAAATAAAATTCGTTCCTTCATATGCCGCAGGCATATTTCACATTTGCGAAGCAAATATTTCACATCGAAGATATTGCACTCGTTTTTCATGAACGGATTTCATTGAAAAAAGCACTTGCAAACGCAAGTGCTTTTTTCCTGGTGGACACGCACGGACTCGAACCGTGGACCTCTTGCGTGTGAAGCAAGCGC
>DJQG01000142.1 GCA_002438685.1 Ruminococcaceae bacterium UBA6392
ATCAGAAGAAAAAGCAAATTTATCAGTATCAACACCGTTTCTGATAATATAGTAGTTGCCTCGCTTTGTTGCTTTCTCGCCGTACATCCATACACCGGCATCGTTTGAACAGGCAAACAAATAGTCCGCCTGATTCTTTAGCGGAAGGCGGTAAAGATCGATCACCTTCTGCCGTATACCCTTTTGAGACAGAGCTATGTGGCTGTGCGCTATTGTTACAAGACCGTACTTCTTAGCAATCGGCAGAAACACGCTTGCAGAACCCGTCATATGCGCATGGATTATTCTGTATTCCGGATGCTCTGAAAAAAATCTGTTCCAGCAGCGTTTATATTCAAAATGGTTAAGCACATTATACTGTGGAAATCTGTATATCTTTCCGCCGAGAGATTCAATCTCATCGTCATAATCATAACGGTTGGGAGTATGTACAACAAAATCAAACTGCACAACGGATCTGTCAATAGTGCGGTAAATATTCATAACAAGAGTCTCCGCACCGCCGCGTTTGAGTTTTCCGAGAACTATCAACACTCTTTTTGCCGCCATATCCAACTCACCTTTCGTAAAATTCAACAAGTGTCTTTGCGCATTTATTTATATCCCAGCCGCGCTCTCTGACTTTTTCAAACGCGGCGGCGCGCCGATCGTCGGACATTATCTCTATTTCTTTCGCCCAGACCTTCGGGTCGGCTTCGATCGACAGGCGCTTTATATGATCCGTTATACAGACTTCGTCAGTCACGGTGTCGGACATAAGCACCGGGAGTCCTGCCGCCTGCGCCTCGACGACAGAGACGGGCAAGCCCTCTCTGAACGACGGGAATATAAAAACATCCATTGCGCTGAGCAATTGGGGAATGTCCGAACGCCTGCCGAGAAAATATGCGCTCTCGGATATTCCGAGGCTCTTTGCAAGCTCATTGAGCTCATCCGTCTCCTCCGCGCCCGCCATAAGAAGCACCGCGTCCGGGTGTTCTTTCTTCATCTCAGCAAACACGCGCATAAGATAGGGATGATTTTTGAGCGGCGGACTCGTCACGCCGACATGACCGACAACAAGCGTATCGGAACCAATTCCGAATTCCGCGCGCGCCGCGCTGCGCTTTTCCGAAGAAAAGGCGTATGAAGCGCAGTCGATTGCATTCGGTAGGACGGTAAATCGGCTGTCCTTGCCGTACCAGTAGCGCCCCGCCTCGCGGCCACAGGCGAAAAGCTTGTCCGCCAAAAAGCGCGTCGGGACATTGAGAAGCTGGTTTCTGCGCAGATTATCGGGATTCAGCGAAAACAGCGTTGAGTGGCAATGCGCCGCCACTTTTTTTATCCCGTGCTTTTTCGCTTTCGGAGCGATGAGGCAGGTCATATACGGCGCATGGATATGTACCGCCGCATATTCGCCCTTGTGCTCTTCAAAAAAGCCGTCGAGCTCAGGCGAAACGAAACTCTTTATTCCGGGCGTATTCATTCTGAACACGCGCCCGCCGAGTGCCTCTATCTCAGCGCGTCTGTCGCGCTCGCACTCTTTGAAGTACATCACATCAAATTTTATATCTTCCGGCATCGCGCGAAAATAGTTGAGCACAACGCTCATCACGCCGTTTGCGACGCCTATATCAGGTACAAAGTGCAGTATCCTCATATTGCCGCCCCTTATTCTCAGATGAGTCCGAGATTGCTGTAGATAGTCAGCATCTCGCGGTTGACATTCTCGGTTGAAAAATCCCTGACCATATCGAGTCCGTTTTCGCCGAATGTGCGGAGCTTTTCGCGGTCGTTCATAAGCTCGAGTATTTTTTCCGCCATCATCCCGCTGTCACCGACAGGGACGAGATAGCCGTTGACTCCGTCCTCAACTGCGTCATTGTTGCCGCGCACATCGGTGGCGACTATCGGATTGCCCATAGCCATAGCCTCGATGAGATTTATCGGCAGACCCTCCTGAAAGCTCGACGCTACGGACAGATCGCTCAAACCCACGAGGTTGTTTATATCGCGTCGATAGCCGAGGAAATCGACATTTTCGACAATACCGCGCTCGGCGACCATCCGCTTATATTCCTCAAGCCTTATCGGCTGACCGGGCAGGAGAAGCTTCACATTTTTGTTCTTCTGCACTATCTTCTCAAGCGCATCGAAAAGCATCGGCTGGTTCTTTCTGACCGAGAGATCGGCGGGATAGATCATAATAAAAGTATCGTTATCGTAGCCGTATTCGGCTCTGAGTCTCGCCTTTTCTTCTTCGTCGACCGCCTTGAATCGGTCAAGCTCGACTCCGACGCCGTGAACCTGATATATCTTGCCGGCTCTGAATCTCTTCTCATGCGCGAGGGCATAGTCCTCGCTGTTTATTGTTATAAGGCAGTCGGTGTATTTTGAAAGATACTTTTCAACAGGATAAAAGAAAAGCCAATTCTTGAGCGGCGCGCCTTTGAAGAAATGAAAGCCGTGCGCCGTATAAATTACTTTTGTTCCCTTTTTGCGAGCGCCTTTCGCTGCAAGGCGTGTAATCACCGCGCCCATGGGCGTATGACAATGTATGGCGTCATAGTTATTGTCGTCGATAACTTTCTTGAGCGTTTTATATGCCTTTATGTTGTTTGGCTTCAGGGGCTGACGCTCGAACGGAACTTCAAATGTTTTGTCAATTGCCGACAGATCGAGTCCCGGCTTGTCCGCAGAATTGTCCTTGAACGCGGCATCAACTTGAGCTCCGTGAGCTTTGAGCTCGCGGATGAACGGCATATGAAACTGCCCGATATGACTGCGCACCGTGGCGACGAATAAAACTTTCATCGGTTATTCTCCAATCGTTTTACTGCTGCATATTGCTGACTATTTCTTCAACGCGCTGTTTGAGGGCTGCGGAATTTTCCGAAAGCTCCCGCTCGCTCATGGCGGCGCACTTCTTTTCGTAACTGCGTATTGCGCTCACGCCCTCGTCGAAGATACGGCGTATCTCGTCGATATCGCCGACCTTTGAAACATCGCAGAATGCGCGGGAAAGTATCGCACAGCTCGAGCCGAGCCTGTAATGCTCGGGGATTATCATCTCTGCCGGCAGAAGCCCGCTTCCGAGCGAGGCTATTCCGCCGAAGCCGTAGTTCTTGATCCCGTCTGCTTTGAAGCGTTCAACAAGCCTGTCCACAGTGCCGTCCGCCAGCTCTTCAAAAAGGAACTTTTTGCCGTAGGAATGGGAGAGATCGTTGAGACCGATATGTATTTCATCGATACCGCCGACGGAGAGTATATCGTCTATCTGCTCCGCGGCTTCTCTGGTTTCGAGCAAAAGCGAAGTGGTCGCTCTGCCGTCGACCGCTTTTATAAAAGCCTCGACCTCGCGGACGGTTTTGAAATACGGCAGCATGACAACATCGGGCTCGCAGGCGAGAACGCCCTCAAGCTCGTCTGAAAAGCCGTCAAAAATCGGGTCGGTGCGCACGAATATCTGCGCGTTTTTGACAGCCGCTTTCACTTTCGGGATATCCGAAATGCCGTGCTTCGACTTCACGGAATCCCAATTTTTCTGGCGCTTCTCTTTGCCGTACTGTTCGAGGTCGATAAATATTCTGTCAACGCCCGCTCCGTCAGCTATCGAGGCGACCTCGGGGTCGTTTGTTATGTACATCAGTTTAAGCATCTTTGTTCTCCTTCGTCTGAGAAGTCTCGCTGACATTGTCGTTGTCCTTCATCGCCAGGACATTCCAGACGGTTTGGAACAGAATTTTGCAATCGAGTCCGAGCGAAAGATTATCGACATATTCGACATCGTACTTTATTCTGTCGTTCCAGTCTATCGCTTTTCTGCCGTGCACCTGCGCAAGACCCGTTATTCCCGGGCGCACCTCAAAGCGTCTGCGCTGAAAGTCGGTGTATTCTTCGAGCTTCCACGGATGATATGTAAGCGTCGGGCGCGGACCGATGAAGCTCATATCGCCCTTGAGGATATTTATGAACTGCGGCAGCTCGTCAAGACTCGTCGCCCTTATCACCTTTCCGACGCGGGTTATGCGACTGTCGCCTTTGAATGAATATTGACCGGTTCCCATATGCTCGGCGCCGACGCACATCGAACGGAATTTGTAGATTTCAAACACCTTTCCGTCTTTTCCAAGGCGCTCCTGCTTGAAAATCACCGGTCCCTTTGAATCGAGCTTCACCGCCGCAGCAACGGCGAGAAGGATCGGCGAGGACACCGCCGTACCTATGAGAGAAAATGTTACATCAAGAGCTCTTTTGACACCTTTATACAAGAATTATCCCTCCAGAAAGAATACTGCGCCGCGCGGCACAAGAGCACATTTACCTAACTTTAATTATACCAATATATACGAGAATTTTCAACAGTCTTTTGTGTTGAAAACAGATTTATATCAGTCATATAAAAAATAACGAAAAGCAGACGTTTTTTTTGAATATTCAAGCAACTTTTGCGCATAAAAAATCAGCAATACGGCAAAAAGTCATACTGCTGATAACATTTTTATTCCACGGACACGGCGACACGCTCGCTCTCGAGCACCATCTCCTCCTCTTTCTTGAGGAATGTGACAGCAGGAGCATCCTTGCCGGGCTCTTTGTATGTCTTGACTATCTTCTTGACGACCCTGCGCACATCGGCATTGTCGTCATACATTATCTCGCTGAGTTCCTCAAGACCCGCAAAGAAATCGTCCTCGTTTATATCAATGGGCTTGCCGATATGTATGAGATTATTCGCGGTCGCTTCAAGTCCCTCTTCGTCCATGAGCAGCTCCTCATAGAGCTTTTCGCCGGGACGAAGACCGGTGAATTTTATATCAATGTCCTTATAGGGCGTATAGCCCGAAAGTCTGATAATATTCTCCGCGAGATCGACTATCTTCACGGGCTCGCCCATATCGAGCACGAATATCTCACCGCCCTTTGCGGAGGCGCCCGCCTGAAGGACAAGGGACACCGCTTCGGGGATAGTCATGAAATAACGGATAATATCCTTATGGGTAACGGTTACGGGACCGCCGTTTGCTATCTGATCCTTGAAAAGCGGGATAACCGAGCCGTTCGAGCCGAGGACATTGCCGAATCTAACGGCGACGAACTCGGTATCGGAATGCTTGTTGTAGGTCTGGACTATCATCTCGCAGATACGCTTTGTCGCACCCATGATGTTCGTGGGATTGACAGCCTTATCCGTCGAGATAAGCACAAAACGTTCCGTGCCGAACTTGTCCGCCGCGCGAACCGTCTTGAGTGTGCCGAAAACATTGTTCTTGACAGCCTCGTTGGGGTTGTCCTCCATAAGGGGCACGTGCTTATGCGCAGCAGCATGGTAGACGATATTCGGGTGATATCTTGCGAACACGGATTCAAGACGCTTGCTGTCTCTGACGGATCCTATGAGCACCTTGACATCGACTTCCGGATGAGTGCGCAGAAGCTCGTTCTGAATATTATAAGCGTTGTTCTCATATATATCGAAAATTATGAGCTTGTGCGGCGAATGCTCCGCTATCTGGCGGCAGAGCTCGCTGCCTATCGATCCGCCGCCGCCCGTGACGAGAACCGTCTTTCCGCTGACATAGTCCATGACGGAATCGAGCTTTATTTTTATCGGCGGACGACCGAGAAGATCTTCTATATTGATGGAACGAACATTGGAAAGTCCCATCTTCTTGTCTATCATCTGTCCGATGCTCGGGAGCGTCTTAACAACGCATCCGGTCTTTGAGCAGCGGCGAAGAATCTCACCCTTGCGCTCCGGGGTTGCGGACGGGATAGCGAAGATTATGGTCTTGATATTATATTTTTCGGCGACGGCTTCTATCTTGTCGCAGTTGCCGACAACCTTGACGCCGTAGACAGTGCTGCGCTTTTTATCCGGAGAATCATCGAGAATGCAGACAGGATAATATTCAAGATCCGGGCTTGTCTTCATCTCGTGAATAAGGATATTCGCCGCGTCACCGGCACCGATTATCATGGTGTTGTTGCGGTTTGACTTCGGTGTAATACCCTTCCACGGCTTGCGTCTGAGTGTCCTGAGCACCATTCTGACGGTCACCACTCCGGTACCGGAGAGCAGAACTGCCATAATATATATGCTCGGCGCAAAATAAGGAAATTTCAGCGCGGTGCGGATAAGAGCAAAAGCTACCGACGAGCTCATGGCGCACACAGCGACTATGCACGCGTCGCGCATGGAAGCATATTCCCAGAGAACCTGATAAGTCCTCGACAGCGTGAACACGCAGGCATATATAACAGCGAGCACAACAATGCTCAGCCAAAAGCTGCCGCGGGTGATCTCATTTATAAGTGCTTCAACCCGGAATTCATTTCGCATCCATATGGAAAACATGACCGAAAGTACCAGCACAGCCGTATCAAGAAAATATAAAAGCGTCACTATCAAATCGCGCTTTTTCAAAATTGCCCCTCCGTTCCCCATCTTTCTATTATTGATTTAATTATATATTGATATATTCGAACTGTCAATACAGAACTTGAAATATAATTCGTGCTTAAATTTGGTATTTTTGTATACTTGGAAAGTCAATTTGCCGGACAGTAAACTTCACACAAAAGGAAAAGCACGAACCGAAAAATCATTCGATCCGCGCCCTTGAATTTTTGGATATCAGAAGTTCGAGCCGTTCCAGCCCCAGTGCTCCGCCTCTTCGTATTTGACATAGATATTGGCGGGAGCTATTCCGGTCTCTGCAGAGACTGCGTCGCAGATAGCCGCAGTCAGCTTATCATAGACCGTATCCGACGCGCCGCCAAAAAGGCTCAGTTCGATATAAGCCATGGGCTCATCGCCTTTGCCGCCGAAATACATCGGCGTTTTATCGTCAAACGAGAGCATGAGCCAACGCTCGGTCTTTCCGGGGACGAGAGAGATTATCTTGCCGTATTTTGCGGCGAGTACATCTCGATTTTCTTTTGCAAGTTCGATATTTGTTTTGGTGCTGATATAAGGCATATTTATACTCCTTTTTTGTTATCAGTTAATTCTGATGAAGTCCCCTGCCGGGACGGTTATACCGCTGACTGTTACATCGGATTCGGTATAGTTGACATATATTTTTGCGCCCGTGTCGTATTCCGTGCAGAACACGCCGCTCATTATCTCGCTGTGCGAGGTCATGCGCGAGGCCTGAAGATCCTTGAGAGCCGCATCGGCGCGCTCATACAGCTCGGAGGCTGAGGCTATCCAGTTTTCATAATAGACACCGACTGTATCTGTACCGTCCTCGCCGGACTTGTTCTTTTTATCCGCATATGTGCTCGAATAGGTCCACTCATAAGAAGGGCTCGCGCCGTATTCAATGCAGCGCAGGAACGAAGTTTTTACATTTTCGCTGAAATTGAGCGGTTCGCCGGAATAGCCGACTATTCCGTGGAGAACGAGCTGCAAAAACGGTACGCTGACATATGCCGAGCAGCTCTGCGACGCAGAGGTCGGCAGATGCGAAATGAATCTGACATTCTTTATGACGCAGAAATTTCCGGTGTCTGTCATAAGCTTCATGTTCGCGGTCAGCGACGGGAGCTGGTCGGATATCATTTCCGCGCTCTCCTGGCGGTTGAAGCCGTTTTTGTAATCGGAATAGAGCAGGCTGCCGACATCGTTGAGGCAGAAACCGGTAAACTGAGAAAATCTCGTATCGCTGAGTATCTCGATTATCGATTTTTCAACATACTTCATGCCGAGCAGGCGTTTAGCGTATTTGTCTTTTCCGAGCGGACTGTTATTTGCCGCATTGTATTCCGCCTTTTTGCCGAAGATGCTGCCGGCGGTCTTGCCGGAAGAGAACGAATCCCCCTTTGCCGCGGAGAGCAGATTGACATCGAGATACATCTCCATGTTCTGCGCGTTGACATATTCGACAAGGTCTTTGAGGTCGGAGCGAGTGCCGAGACGGGCGAGCAGGGACGCCGTCATTATGCTCGACTGATCCGTTCCGCCGCTCAGCGCGCCTTTGTAGCGCAGTTTTATTGAGTTTATGCCCTTCGACTTCATTCGCGTGAGCATATCGAGAGCCTGCTCAAAGTCGGTGAAGGTCTTTTCTTTTCTGAGATTCAGGCGTTTGAACGAGAACAGAGTATCATCCGAAACGCCGACAACCGTCAAATCAAGGGGCAGGTACTCCTGTTCCTCGACCGTTCTTGTAGAGAGTATTCGCTCTCTTATCAGCTGCTCGCGAGCCGCGACCGCCATACCTGTATAGTCGGCGTTCGAGCCGCCGAGGAAGCGTATGCAAAGTCCGATATCGCCGTCATAGGACTCGGAGCTCATATAGAACTTTCCTTTTGATTCGGTGCATGGTGTGATATCGAATGACACGCCCGCTTCATAAAAATCGTTGCCGCCCCTGACTCTGTCCGCGCTGACGGTGGCTATTGCATCGCCGCTGTTTATAATTGTAACAAAGGCGTTGTTCCCCTGCTTCATGCCGTATGCGGGGATGAGTGCGTTTGCGGTGCCGCTGTTTGCGTGACCGGATGCCGCGTCGCCGCCGTATACAGGGAAGCTCAGTTCGCTGTCGAATGAATCATCTCTTGTGTCGGTCTTTATGAGCGCGCCGCTGCCGTCGGGGACAAAGATATAGTCGCCCTGCTGGGGCTCGGAATAAGCGCCGAAGAAGTTGAGAAGGCTGAGCTTCGTGAGCTTTGCTTCGGAATCCGCAACGAGATTTTCGTATTTCGCGCTGACATAGACGCTGCCGTCTTTTATCTG
>DJQG01000120.1:0-121 GCA_002438685.1 Ruminococcaceae bacterium UBA6392
TGCCGAGCTGCCGACTGAGAGCTACGAGCTTGGTACTGCGGCACGGCGTTGCCGGGGGTACAGGGGGATTCCCCCTGTTTTGCTTTTCTTTTGCAGGCATTTTCTTTTTCAAACAAAAAGA
>DJQG01000120.1:289-7110 GCA_002438685.1 Ruminococcaceae bacterium UBA6392
AACCACAGGTCGGTTTCTATATTCACAAACACTCCGCTAAATTAGGGTGGTATATAACAAATTGCAATCCGCAAGCCATCAATAAACTAAGCCGGAGCTGAAGCCCCGGCTTTTGTTCATTTTATTTTCCGGCTTTGAGATCCTTCATCATCTCGGCGTAAGCCTTGACGAGGGTCGAAGCAACCGTTCTGCCGAAGGAGATGGACTCCTGATAGTGGTCGCCGAGCAGGTCGGAACCGTCGAAGAAGATCATGCAGTAGTCATTGTCAGGCACGACATATCCGCAGGCATCGTTAGCCTCGCCGAATACATAGAGCTCAACATTCTTGCCCGCATAGTCGCTGACGATGCTGTTGAGCGACGGATAGCCGAATTCCTTGCCGCTGTAAGAGTTCTCGGCAAGGCAGGCGCCTTTTCCGTCGATAAGCTCGGGCGATACTTCGCCGGGCAGAAGAGCAATTTTGATATTCTTGCCTATCTCAAGATATCCGACTTCGGTCGTCGTGTAGAGATTCTCGTCCTTGTCGTAATAGATCTTGTTGCCGACGAGTCTCGCCTTGCCGACCGCCTCGATAACGGGGTTGGTTATCTCAACCATTACTTCCTTGTGTCTGATATTGAGTATGGGTTCGACTCTCGTCTCCTTGACAGGCTCCCAGTTCTCGTACCAGACGGTTATCTCGTCGAGCTTCTTCTGCTTCTCTTCATCGGTAAGCTCGGTGTTGTTCTTTATCGCCTCGGCGGCATCGGCATAGAACTTGTCGTTCGTGAGCCAGTCGCCCGCACGCTTTATCTCATCCTTGGTCATGGTCAGAGCAACTACCATTCTGCCAAGCTCGTTGCCGTAGCGGGTAGCCTCTTCGCTTCTGCGGACGGTGTCAACGCCGTCGTTGGTGACTCCGCGGGCGGAATAGATGCCGCACAGGGCGCCGTTGATGAACATGAAGTTCGTGTTGTTGTTCTCAGCGCTGCTGATTATCTGCTCCATGTAGTAGGTGTAGTCTGCGGAGAGCTCCTTGCCGCTGCTCTTGTCGGTCTTGAGACCGGTGATATAGGGATGGGCGGACATATTGACTATGTAAGTCTCGGTGCTGCCGTCGTCGGGGACGAAGCGGAGTCTTGTAAGATTGTCGACAATGTCAACCGCACCGCGCTTGTCGTTGATATAGTCCTCGCCGAGGTGGTCGAGTGTAGCCTCATACATCTCGCCGGACTTCATGTTCTTACAAGCCTCAACGATAGTGTCGGTGGTCTTGTCGAAGAGGAATTCCATATACTTCGGGTCGGTGCCGGAGGAATACTCGCCCTTGCCGGTGAGGGTGACTCCGATATTCTTCGCAAGCTTCGCGAAGAAGGGATTCCAGAGACCCTGCGTGTCGATGCAGCTGTGGCAATGGGTCGCAAAGACATTGACAGAGATTATGTTTTCGTCTTTGAGCTCTTTTGCAACGCGGTCGCGGATCTGCTTGATGTCCTCGCTCGCGATGCCGATGCACTCGATGGTCGAGAAAACGACCTTGCCGCGTCCGTCGTCAACAACAACGGTGCGAACCTTCATGTCGTCGAGCACGGTCTCAACGGTGTTCGACGGGAAGTTCTGAAGCAGGTAGCCCGCAAGATAATAGTGTCCGTTGAGAACATCATCGGGGACGAGGCTCGCCTGGCTGTAGCCGAGCTGCCACTTCGCGTCCTTAGAAGCCTCGCTGACAAAGCTCTTGCTGCCTTTGTAGAAATTCTCGCTCTCGGGCTTGTAATCTTCGAGCTTCGTCAGCCCGCTCGGCATTGGGATCATGTCCGCAATGAAGCTGATTATCTTTGTGAAGATACAGTCGAGATAGGTCATGAGGATGCAGGTCTTCTCCTGATCCGTCTCCATCTTTGCAAGCGCCATGATGAGACCCCACGGGGTGCTGACATCATACTCCTTGCCGCCGATAGAAACCTTGAGCGGCTCGATCTTCACGAGGTTCTTGACCGCGCCGACGGTATCATCGGCAACGGTAGAATTGATGCCCTTTATCGAGTCGGGGACATACTTCTCGTAGTACTCATACGCCTTCTTGGCGACTTCAATGCCGACTTTCACAACGCCGGCAATGATCTGCGGAATGTCCGAGACGGAGACGCTCGTTGTCGCCGTATTCGCTCCCGCTGCGCTTGCAGTGGCGACGAAAGAGCACGACATGATCATCGTCAGCGCCAGAACGACCGCAAGAGCCGATTTGAGTGCTTTTTTCATCGTTTGTTGCTCCTTTATGTCTATTTTTTCAAGCTGTATATTACAGGCGCAGACTCCACGCCTATATCGTGAAGAACATATTCATAGCTCCACTTGCTCCCCTTTGTGCGCCATGCATTCGGACCTATCCAGCGGCATTTGCGCTCATAGAGATGCACCGTACCGAACGCATTTCTGCGGTTCGTGTAGAGTTTCACCGCTATCTCGTGCCCGCCCGCGCCGATATTTTTGAGCTCCAGCTCATACGGCGGGAAGATTATCTCACCCGCATGAACGCCGTCAACAAATATATCGGTCAGCGCGCCGTCGTAGTGTGGGACGGTAATTTTGATATCATCGCCCGGGCAGTCAACGCCGAAACGGTAGGTCACGCAGCCGCCGTAGAACGGCAGGCCCTGATTCACTATGCTGCCGAACGCGAGCTTTTCGGGGCGCTTTATGAGCTTTTTGAGCCTGCCGCGCACCTCGACGCCGAAGTCGCCGAGCAGATAGCACCATTCGACATTCGTGCGCTTGCCGAACGGGAGAATAATATCGAGAATATTCTCCCCCCGCTCTATCATCGGAAGATCAACGGTCTTTATCGATTTGTCAACATACCAGCCGGTCACGGTGTTGTCGACCGCCTGACCGTTGAGCGTTATCTGCGCTTTCTCCGCGTCCTCAAGTGCGAGTGATACGCCGTCGAGCGTGAGTGCGCTGTCTATAGTGAATCTGAGCTTGATTTTATGCTCGGGCACCGGCTCATGAATGACCCACGGCTGCATCACCGCGCCGCTTCGAAGCGGGAAGCCGAGCTTTTCGCGGCAGATATTGTCAGCCCTGAGAAGTTCCTCTTCTTCGCCGCTCAGCTCGTCGCCGTCAAGCGCAAAACGTGCCATGTCAAGAAGCATGACATTCGGCTCGTCAAGTTCATATTCCGTCTCGCAGGGAACTGTAATTTTCTTGTCCTCGCGCTCCTCCGGCTCAGTATACTGACCCTCGGAGCAGCCGTCATAGAGTCTTAGCAGCAGGCTGTCATATTCATAGAGCCGCGCACTTATCACAGTATTGCCGTTGAGATAATCGAACTCTGCGGGCTTTATCCCGCCGCTCAAGGTGTCATATATCACGGGCGAATATTCGCCCTTTACGGTTATTTTTACATCATCGAAGTTCGTTATGTTGCAGTCATACGGCTCCACGGCGTGCGCGACAAAGAGCCACAGACTGTCGGTATCCTCGCGCAGCTGATATATCAGCCCGTCTGAAAGATAGCCGTCGTCATCGCGAATGCAGACGGTTCGCGACCGGTCGAGCGCAGTCAGGAGCGACGCGCGCTGATAGGGTATGTGCTCGCTCTTTTCAAAGAGCCTCTCTCCCCTGTCGGACGGCTGCGCGTCCTCAAGAGTCGGGGCTTCGCCGAGGAATATCACCCTGCCGCCGTCCTCGCGGAATTTTTCGAGCCTGTCGAGCGTTGATGAGCGGAGCGTCTCGCATCCGGGCACGACTATCACATCGTACTTCATCTCGCCGACTCTCAGCGGCGCGTCCGCATGCGGGCAGAGCCCGGGCAACAGCGACTCGCTGATGAAATCAAAATCTATGCTGCCGAACAGCAGCCACTTTGTCAGATCCTGAAAATTCTTGTCAAGCTCTTCGCGGATGAGTCCCGATTTGTCGTTGGGTCCCCAGTGGAGCCAGAAGCTCTCGACCGGGTGGATAACGCCGACCTTTACAACCGGCACGCCGCGGGTCATCGCCGTGTTGACTCGCGCGAAGTGATCCTCGACGCAGGAATATTTTTTGTACCACGGGGACTGATAGTTTATCGATGCGGGATAGTCTCGCTTCGCCTCGCCTGCCATAGAGACCCACGACAGATGCGGCACGCGCACCGTGACGCCGAGAGCCGCCTGCCAGTCGCCATTGAGTTTGTGTCCTCTGAAGTCAAAATCCCAGTCGGTGACGCCGTAAAGCTCGGAGAGCACACCTTCATAGCCAAACTGATGCGCGGCGGACTGAGCCTGCTTCGCGGTCGTGTATTCCTTCCACGAGCAGAGCATATCAATGCCGGGCAGCCCGAATGAGCGGTATGAGCGCATCGCTTCGCCGAGCGCACCCGTCTGGCTTTCGAGCGTCGGCTCATCCATCATGTGACCCGTCAGCGCAATGCCGTTTTCGCGGCACCAGCCGCCGACTGTATCGGCGAACGCCGAAGAGAACCGCTCCGCAATATGATCGTGATAGCGGTAACGGGCGGCGGAAATTTTTCCGTCCGGCAAATCCCAGAATATCTCCGGCAGGAACTCCATGATATCCTGAGAATATGTATCTGAATATGTCTTTGCAAAATCGTCCGTCCACGGCATGATGAGATCGTCCGTGTCGGTCGAGTTGTCCATGAGAGTCTTGCGCGTGAACTGCGGCTCGTCGGTAAAAATCGCGGGGACAGTTTCATCGAACTCGTCGCCGACGACCTCTTTGTACCGCTCGTGAGTGACCTCAACAAAGCGTTCGACCGCCTTTTTGTCGAGCGTGTTGAGATAAGCCTGACCGTTATACCACGGGTTCGCGCCGCTTATTTCGAGATAGGCGTACCACTTCGTGCCCTCGGCAGAGTCGTTCTCGCCGATGCGCCTGTAGCTCTTCAAATATCCGTTGGAATCGAGCACTATGTCGTAGCAGGCAAGCAGCTCGCCGTCCTCGGAGCGCACTCCGCGCGATGTAGAATCGTCCGTGAAGCCCTCAGAGCCGTCATAAGATCTCACGGTAAAGAGCAGATGGCGCGCACGGAAACGCTTGTCTTTTGTGACTATTCCGCCGGCGGCGCCGGAGGGCCATCTGTCCTCGTCATAGAGCCACGCGAGCATTTTTTCGCTCTTCGCCTTATCAGTGCAGGAGCGGATGAGATGCATGAACTCGTCGCTCAGATATTCCGTATCCATGCCGGTTCTGACATGCATATGAAATCCGCCGAAGCCCATCTCATGAAAAATTTCTATCTGCCGCAAAAGTTCGTCCTCTTCAAGTTTGCAGTTCCACGCCCAGAACGGCGCGGCGCGATACTCGCTCGTCGGGGAGCGAAACAGCTCATCGGACAGGGTGCTGAGATAATTCTTTTTATAAAGCATATGTTCCTCCGCTAAAAAAATATCGAACCACTCTTGATTATATAATTATACCATAAAAGTCCCTGTCCGTTGTCACAAAAATTAGCCCCGAAAGCTGTACAATTTGACGAACAACAAGGGCTTCATCACGGTTGATTTTCCGTTTCGCGTGCTCTATAATGATACACGATGTATATTTATTTGAGTTCGAAGCTTCGCAATCTGAAATATTTTTCCTGCGGCGAAGAGCTGAGAATATAAAATGGGCGGCACAGACCTAATCTGTACCGCCCGATTCTGTTTTATATCGGCTTATTCAGCCTTTTTGCTCTTCTCTCTGTTGCCGAGCACAACATTCGTCAGGATGCCGAGGATGAGTGCGCAGGCGATGGAGGTTATCGTGACCTTGCCGAAGGAGACGGTCAGGCCGCCGATGCCGGCGATAAGGATAACGGAGACAACGAAGAGGTTTCTGTTATCTTCGAGGTCAACTTTCTGGATCATCTTCAGACCGCTGACTGCGATGAAGCCGTAGAGCGAGATGCACACGCCGCCCATGACGCAGGAGGGAATCGAAGAAAGGAAAGTTGCGAAGGGTGAAATGAACGCGATGATTATCGCGAGGACTGCCGTGCAGACGATAGTCGCAACGGAAGCGTTGCCGGAGATAGCCACGCAGGCTATGGACTCACCGTAAGTGGTGTTCGGTGCGCCGCCGAAGACAGCGCCGACCATGGAGCCGATACCGTCGCCGAGCAGGGTTCTATGGAGACCGGGCTCAACAAGGAGGTCGGTTTCGACTATGGAAGAGATGTTCTTGTGGTCAGCGATGTGCTCTGCGAAGACCACGAATGCAACCGGGACATAAGCCACTGCAACAGCCGCTATGTAAGAACCGCTGAGCTCGCCGAAGGCACCGAAAGCCTTGAGGAAGGTGAAATCAGGCACTGCGAAGAAGGTCTTGACCCCCACGCCGCCTGCAACGAGTGCAGTGAAGCCGCTGAAGTCGATAACTCGGAGGGCGTCGTTTCCGGTCTTGATGCCGATGACAGTAAAGATAGCCGCAACAGCGTAGCCGGAAAGGATGCCGATGATGAACGGGATAAGCTTTATCATCTTCTTGCCGAAGACGGAGCAGAGCATGGTCACGAAGAGAGTGACAAGACCGCAGATGATAGCGACATAGACGCTTGCGGTCGGCTCGCCGTTGACTGCATAGGAGCCTTTCTGGAGGTCGCCGATAGCGTTTCCTGCGAGCGAAAGTCCGATTATAGCAACGGTGGGTCCGATAACGGCGGCGGGCATGAGCTTATTGATCCAGCCGACACCGGAGATCTTGACCGCTATTGATATGACAACATAGACGAGACCCGCAAACACAGCGCCGAGTATCAGCCCGAGATAACCGAGCGCAACGGTGGTCGCGCCTGCGAAAGCGGCTGCCATTGAGCCGAGGAAAGCGAAAGAAGAACCGAGGAAAACAGGGCTCT
>DJQG01000156.1:0-672 GCA_002438685.1 Ruminococcaceae bacterium UBA6392
AAAAGGCTGACGAGGTGAAGTGATGAACAGGAAAAGCAGAAAGAAAGAGACACTGACCCCATATGAGCGGCGCAAAAGGCGGCTTGAAAAAAGGTTTTCCACCGCGCCGAAAACAACGGGGCAGAAAGTAGCCGGGACGGTAATAGACAATATCTGCTGGATAGTCGGCTGTTCGCTCTATTCGATAGGCGTCGTGGCGTTTGCTCTGCCTAACAGCATCGCGCAGAGCGGCACGACAGGTCTTGCGATAATAGTCAACCATCTTTTTGAATTCATTCCGCTCGGCACGGCAAACTTTCTGCTCAATGTTCCGCTGATGATCTTAGCCTTTATTTTCATCGGCTGGCAATTTGTTGCAAAGACGATGTGGGTGACGGTGATTCTCTCNNGCCACGCTCGATCTTTTCAGCAAATTCCTGCCGACCTATACCGGCGACAAGATTTTAGCGGCAATATTCTGCGGCGTCTGCACGGGCGCGGGGCTGGCGATCGTCTTCATGCGCGGCGCGACTACGGGCGGCACCGATATCGTCGGGCGGCTTATACACAAGGCGTTCCCGCATATCCAGATAGGCAAGGTCATTATGGCTGCCGACGCGGTAATAGTTATCCTCGGTGCGGTCGTTTTCCGCTCCGTCGAGTCCGCGATGTACGCGGTTATAGTCATTTTCG
>DJQG01000156.1:692-6194 GCA_002438685.1 Ruminococcaceae bacterium UBA6392
GTTTGCTCGACTATATTCTTTACGGCGCCGGCAGCGGCAAGCTGCTGCTCGCCGTGACGGAGCACGCGCAGGAGATATCCGACGCGATAACTTCAAAGATGGGCAGGGGAGTCAGCATCCTGCCGGTCAAGGGCGGCTACACTGGCAAGGAGAAGAACATGGTCGTCTGCGCCGTGAAGAAAAACGAAGTGCCCCAGCTGACGAAGATAATCAGGCAGATAGACACCGATACGTTTATAATCATCACCGAGGCGGGCGAAATCCTCGGCGAGGGCTTCATTGCGCCCGGAGTCAACTGAATAAACAGAGCGCGGAGGCTTTTTCTTGCACCTCCGCGCTTTTTTTGAAAAAATTTCTGAATTGGGTGAGAAAATCCGGCATTTCCCGCGACAGTATAAGTGAAAGGCGGGACGCCGCCTTGAAAGGATTGATCCGATGGACAACGGTGAGAGTAGCTACCGCCGTTTTATCGAAGGCGATCAAAGTGCGTTTGATGAACTCATGGACGCCTATCGAGACAGACTGATATTTTTCGTAAAAGGTTATGTCCGCTCCGCCGAAGAGGCGCAGGATATAGCTATGGATACCTTTGTCGAAATTCTCGTGCACCCCGGGCGTTTCCGCTTCAAAAGCTCGTTCAAAACCTACATATATTCCGTCGCGCGGCACAAAGCGATAGACTTTCTCCGAAAAAAGCGCACCGTGTCCGACGAGGGAGAAGAGATTTGGGACGAGAGCGCAATAGACTCTTTTTACAGGGGCGAGGACGCGAAAACCGTGCGCGAGTGTATGGACAGACTCAACAACGATTACAGAACCGTGCTGTATCTTGTCTATTTTGAGGAAGTGGACGGCGACGGTGCGGCAAAAATTATGGGCAAAAGCAAAAAGCAGCTTGCCAATCTCCTCTACAGGGCGAAGCAGGCGCTCAAAACCGAGCTTGAAAAGGAGGGCTTTTGCTATGAAGACCGATAAGGAATTCAAAAATGAAGTTTATGCGCGCGCTTCAAAGGAACGCGCAAGAATAAAAAAGCGCAACCGCGTGATAATGACCGCTGTGCCGTGCTTTGTTATTGCACTGACCGCCGCCACCGCAGCAGTTTATCATTCAACATCGTTCTCTATGAAGAATGCCATGCCTGCCGAGCAGCCGCATGATGCCGCAAATTACATTCAGAGCGAGGGTATCCCCGAGGGATGCAAGTCCGCGCCGCCGACGAGCGAAGAGTGTGAATATTTTCAGCAGCCCGACAGCGCGACAGATTCTTCAATAGGCTCCGTCAAATCCGGCTCGAGCGTTATGCCGACCGAAAATCACGGGGCAACTGTGCCGGCAGCGAACGGCGACAAAAAAGGTGACTTCGACCGTATCAACTGTGATTTCAAGGCTTTCCCGGACAAAAAGGCGGAAAAGAAAAACGGCGCGCCCGATGCGATTGTGATAGAAAGCCGGGAAAAGCTCGCGGAATATCTCGCGGTGCAGGAGAAATACGGAATATTGAGCGAAGAACTGAAATCCGAGCTTTCGGGCAGGGACGATGAATATTTTAAAAATAACACCGTTGTGATAATAACCGCGGACTGCGAATATGATTTGGCGGACTGTGCAGAAGATTCAAACGGTACGCTCGCCGTCTCGCTCAAAAAGCCGGAGAGCGAACAAAAAATTGGATGCCATATGATTTTGACCGTGTATAACAAGCATTTTGAAAACATAGTCCTCAGGGACGCATGAACAAAAGGAGGAACTAAATGAAACTCAAAAAGTTAGCGGCTCTTCTGCTCTGCGCCACCGTCATGCTGCCGCTCGCAGCGTGCGCCAAAAAGCCGGATTCCAGAACACCGCAGATATCGCAGACTACAGATGACACCACCGTCACGCCGACAAAGGACGGCGACACCTCTATCACCGCAACGGACAAGGGCAATAAAGGCGCCGCCGCGCAGGATCTAATGCAGGGCATAACCAAGGGCAAGGGCGCATCCAAAAAGCCGGACAGCCGCTTTACGAATGCCGCCGCGTCGTTCGCACTCGACCTTTTCAAGGATGAATACAAGTCGGGCAAGAACACCCTCGTTTCGCCTCTCTCCGTGCTCACCGCGCTCGCCATGACTCAGAACGGCGCAGAGGGCAAGACCCTCTCCGAGATGCAGAAAGTTCTCGGCGGGCTTGACCGCGATACTTTAAACGCCTATATGAACGCCTATCTCGCCGCAGTCGCGGGCAAGGACAGCGCGCTCAAATGCGCCAACTCCATATGGGTCGACAGCAAGCTCGATGTCAAGAAAGCGTTTCTCCAGAAAAACGCGGATTTCTATTCCGCCCAGGCGTATAAAGCGGACTTCACGAGCGCAAGAACCGTAAAAGAGATAAACTCGTGGGTCAGCAAGAACACGAACGGCATGATAAAGAAGCTCGCGGATCAGTTCGATCCCCGCACCGTCATGGTGCTCATGAACGCGCTCTGCCTCGAGGCGGAGTGGAGCGATCCCTATACAGACAACTGCGTGCGCGAGGGCACGTTCACAAATGCTAAAGGCAACCTCGTCAAGGCGAATTATATGTATTCGCAGGAACTCGAATATATCGAGACCGCGAATGCGACGGGCTTCATGAAATATTATACGGGCGGCGACCTGGCGTTTGTCGCACTGCTGCCGAACGAGGGCACGAGCATCGACAGCTACATCGCCTCGCTCACGGGCAAGGGGTTTTTAAGCGCGCTGAATTCGCGAAAGAACACCCAGGTCAACACGCAGATGCCGAAGTTCAAGTGCGAATACAGCAACTCGCTTGTTGGCACCCTCAAGAAAATGGGCATGGGAACGGCGTTTGACGAGAACAAAGCGAATTTCTCGTCCATAGCGGACAATTCAAACGGCAATATATTTATCGGCGAGGTTATCCACAAGACCTATATTGAGGTCGCCGAAAAGGGCACCCGCGCCGGAGCGGTGACTGCCGTTATCATGGAAGCTAAGAGCGCAATGCCGGTTGAACGCCCGAAAGAAGTCCGCCTCACAAGACCGTTTGTCTATGCTATAATCGACACCGAAACGAATCTGCCGCTCTTCATCGGCGTGCAGACCGATATATAGCGGAGGAGCGTTATGAGCTTTAAAAAGACGCTGGCTCTTTTGATGGGCGCCCTATCCATAGCTGCCTGCGCCATGCCGTTCTCCGGCTGCGGAAAAACAGTAGGCAACGCGCCCGACAAGGGCGCGAAAAGCGGCGCGGTTCGCAATCTGACCGAGAACATCTCAAAAAATGACTCCGGCTCGAAAGCCGCGGATAATGAGTTCAAAACAGCCGCTGCATCATTTTCGGCAGACCTGTTCAAATATAACTATTCAAACGGAAAAACAACGCTCGTGTCGCCCTTGTCCGTGCTTACTGCGCTCGCACTCGTGCAAAACGGCGCGGAGGGTGAGACTCTCGCTCAGCTTGAGCGTGCGCTCGGCGGATTGGACAGAAACACGCTCAATAAATATATGCGCGCTTACTGCGACTTCCTGAACGCCGGCGACGAGCTGAAAATCGCAAATTCCGTCTGGACGGACAGCAGCGTTGAAGCAAAGCAGGCATTTCTGCAAAAGGCGGTGGACAGCTACTCCGCGCAGATTTTCTCCGCTCCGCTGTTGAGCAAAAAGACCGTCAGCAGCATCAACTCCTGGGTCAGGAAAAACACCGACGGCATGATACCGAAGATAATCGAAGGCGCCGATAGAGACGCCGTTATGATGCTCATAAACGCCATCGCGTTTGAAGCAAAGTGGGAGACTCCATACACAAACGACGATATCGAAAAGCTCGAATTCAACTCATATTCCGGCAAATCGAAGAAAACAGAATTTATGTGCTCGACCGAGAGCGTATATATCTCCGACGGCGACGCGAGAGGCTTCATGAAGCCATACAAAAACGACCGCTTCGCTTTCGCGGCGCTCCTGCCGAACGAAGATGTGAGCATCGATGATTATATAGCCTCCCTCAGCGGCGAAAAGCTGATAAAGATATTCTCGTCCGCTAAGAAAAACGAAGAAGTCGATGTAAAAATGCCGAAGTTCAAGGCGGAGTACAGCACGCAGCTTATTGACACGCTCAAAAAGATGGGCGTAGAAGATGCGTTTGACCGCAAATCTGCCGACTTCTCCTCGCTCATAGACAAAAATGACGGCGCTTATATCGGCACCGTGATGCACAGGACTTTTATCGAGGTCGATCAGGAGGGCACGCGTGCCGCCGCGGCGACGCTTGTCGGCATCAGCAAAATGAGCATGCCGGCGATAAATCCCGTTTGCCTCAACCGTCCGTTTGTCTATATGATAGTGGACACCGAAACGAACCTGCCGCTGTTTATCGGCGTGCAGACCGAAATCTGACAAATACCCATACATCCCCACCTCTGTTCCCCAAATAGATGACCCCGCCGGTTCTCTGCCCGGCGGGGTCGCTTTTTGCTTTTATTGTTCGTAGTTTTTCAGCTCGTCCGCTTCTTCTATTTCTATCTCCGGGTCCTCTCCGAGAACCGGCGGTACTGAATCCGTCGCGGTCAGCTGTTTTATCCATTTTCGGCTCTTGAACCTTATCAGGCAGAGAATGGCTTTCGGCGTGTCCTCTGCCACATACATCGCGATTATCAGCACATAGAACGGCACGCTCGTCAAAAATCCGAGTATGGTCACTATCGGTATGCTCAATATAAACAGCGTGCCTATATCTAAAAACATTCCTATCTTCGTGTCTCCGCCGGCTCTGAATATGCCGACCACGCAGACATACGGGATGTTTCTTATGCCGATCCACAGCGAGTAGATGAGCAGCAGCGTCGCCGTCATCTGACGCGCACCCTCCGTTTCGATCGGCAGAGCGCGCAGCAGCGGCCAGCGCAGGGCTATCATGCCGAGTCCGGTCAGCACTCCGAGCAGGGGAACGAGCCTTATGAACCGCTTGCCCATGGAGTATGCCTCATCCGCCTTGCCCGCGCCGACTGCCTTGCCCGTCATTATCGAGCAGGCGTGGCATATGCCGACGAAGAAAACGAACGCTATTTGCTCTATCGAGCTGAATATCGTATATGCGGCGTAGTTCTCGCTGCCCTGACGCGCGTAGACCATGGCGTAGACATTCGTACCGACTCCCCAGAGCAGCTCGTTGAGCATTATCGGGGCGCAGACGCGGATGAACTTCTTGAAAAACTCCGCGTCCTTTTTGAAAAATTCGCTTATCGGCGCGTGGATAATATTCTTCTTCGCGTTGCCGATTATGAACAGCATAATAGTTTGAACTATCATCGCAGTGACGGTAGCTATCGCCGCGCCGCGAAGCTTCAGCGCGGGGAAACCGAGCTTGCCGTTTATTAAAATATAGTTGAGAACCGTGTTCGTCGCGACTGAGACTATCGAGCAGATAAGCGGCGTGTGTACATCCTCGGTCGAGCGCATGACGGTGCTTGTGACAAGCGATATCGCAACAAATATTCCGTAGGGTGCAACAGTCTG
>DJQG01000156.1:6221-11449 GCA_002438685.1 Ruminococcaceae bacterium UBA6392
CTCCCGCCGCTATGACAGCTTCTTCAGAGGTGAACACGCGCATCATCTGCGCCGGGATAGTCAGCACGGATACTGTATATATCACGCCGACCGCGAGCGACAAAATGAAGCCGATCCCGTAGCTTCGGCGGATGCTCTGCCTGTCTTTTATTCCCCAGAACTGCGCCGTCATCGTCGCCGTGCCGGAGCTTATGCCGAACAGGGCGAGGTTCAATAAAAATCCCCAGCGCCCCGCGACGCCTATCGCCGCAGTGCTGACATTGCCGAGTCCGACCGTCATCGCGGTGTCGACGAGCTGGGCGCATGAGGTCAGCAGCTGCTGCAGGGCGATAGGTATCGCCAAAGAAAACATTTTTTTGTAAAAACCCGAACGGGTCGTGTTTGACATCTGACTGTTATTATCTCCTGTCCTTATTCCTCAATCGCTGCCTTTGCGCTGTTTATCTTATGGAATACAGCCATATCGAACTTCGGCTCGCGGTCGTAGGTGTAAAGTCCGTTCTGCTCCTGCTCGATATCGTAGAGCTGAGTGTAGCAGAATCCGAACATGAGCTCGTTGCCGAGCAGGGCTTCGGTGAGCCCCTTGTATCTCTCGATAAATTCTTTCTCTGTCTTCGGCGCGTTGCCGTAGCCCCAGGCGTTTTCGTCCTGATTGCCTATGACCCACTTGATTCCGCCGTATTCGCTGACAAAAGTGGGCTCGCCGGCATATTTCTGGCGGCGGTCGTGCCTGTCGATGAGCGTGCCGTCTGAAACGAGCTTGTCGTAATTTTCTTTGAATATCTTCGGATCCTGCTCATAGTCGTGAACATCGAAGATATCGGTCACAACATGGTAGTTTCCGCTCGTGTCGATGCAGGGACGGGTGCCGTCGAGCTGCTTTGTGATTTTATAGACTGCTTCGAGCAGCTCGTCTCTCTGCTCGCGGCCTGCGTAGTCCCAGGTCTCGTTGAACGGGCACCAGCCGATTATAGACGGGTGGTTGAAGTCGCGCTCAACCTCCTCGCACCACTCGGGCAGAATGCCGTAAATCGCGTCGGGAGCTGAGTAGTCAAGTCCCCAGTTCGGGTATTCGCCCCAGACGATATAGCCCAGGCGGTCGCAGTGATAGAGGAATCTCTGCTCGAAAACCTTCTGATGCAGTCTCGCTCCGTTGAAGCCGGCGGCGAGGGATATTTCTATATCCTTTATCATGTCGCTGTCGTCGGGAGCGGTGTATATTCCGTCGCGGTAGAAGCCCTGATCGAGCACAAGGCGCTGGAAAACGGACTTGCCGTTGATGAGATATTTAAATCCGTCGAGGCGGACGTCGCGCAGACCGAAATAGCTTTTGACGGTGTCGCCGCCGAAGGTGATAACAAGATCATAGAGTCTGCCGCAGCCGACCTCCCACAGGTGCTTTTCGATGAGCTTCATGTCGCCGCTGACGCAGCTTGCCGCGTTTTTGCAGTCGTATCTGCCGACCAGCTTGCCCTCGTAGAGAACGTCTATTCCGAGCTCGCCGCTGCCGCAGAGCTCGCAGGAGAAGGCGACGGAAGAGCTCTCAGGATTCGGGAAGAGCTTGATGCTCTTTATGTAGCTCTTCGGTACGAACTCGACCCAGACGGTCTGCCAGATGCCTGTCGTGCGGGTGTAGTCGCAGTCGTGCGAATGAAGTTTTTCGCTCTGCTTGCCGCGCGGAATGAGCGGGTTTCTGACATCGTCGCGCGCTTCGACCGCTATGGAGTTCTTGCCGGCTTTGAGGAACTTTGTGATGTCCCCGGCAAACGAGACATAGCCGCCCTTGTGGTGCATTGCCTCTTCGCCGTTTATGTAGACTGTTGCGTCATAGTCGACCGCGCCGAAGTGCAGTATGACTCTGCCCTCAAGTTCATTTTCGCTGATTTCGAGGTCGCGTCTGTACCACACGCAGTTCATGAAATCGGTGTTCTCAACGCCGGAAAGACGGCTCTCGGGGCAGAACGGGACTATGATCTTCGAGCTCAGATGCTCCGCGCTTTGGAGTCCGCGCTCTCTGCCGCTGACGCTGTTGTCAATTTCGAACTCCCATTCTCCGTTGAGGTTGAGCCAGCTTTCTCTTTCAAACTGCGGATTCGGATGCTCCGCTCTCGGAATAAAATTTGCCATTTATTTATGTCCTTTCAAATAAATTACTTGTTGAAATATGTCGCTTCAGCCATCGCGCAAAGGGCGTGATAGACGGGGAGAGTCAGCTCCTGGACTTTGAATGTCTCGGTCTCCGGCAGGCGCAGACAGACCGTGCACATCTCGCTCATGAGGCTCATTTTCTCGCCGGTTATGCCTATGCTCTCGATTCCCATGGCGTTGGCGACTTTCACTGCGTTGACAACATTCGCGGAGTTGCCGGAGGTGCTCAGCGCAATGAGCGCGTCGGGGCTCGACGATGCGTATGCCCAGACCTGCTGAGCGAATATCATATCGGCGGCTATGTCGTTTGCAAAGGCGGTGTTCAGTCCCTCGTGCGCACTCAGCGCGACCGCAGGCAGTGCGCCCTGAAGATGGTTCGCGAGATATTCGCCGTCTTTTATTTCCGCAAAAGCCTGTCTCTGCTCGTCGGTCAGCTCTCTCTTGAGCAGAAAGCCTTTCATCAGCTCGCCGACTATGTGCTGCGCGTCTGCCGCGCTTCCGCCGTTGCCGCAGATGAGCAGCTTGCCGCCGCGGTCGAAGCAGGCGCAGATAACATCATAGGCGCTCTTGATGTCTTCTCTTATCCCCTCAAGAGCGGGGTAGCGGACAAAGAGCTCTTCAAAAATTTCCTTTTCCCTGTTCATACTTTTCCTCCGTTTGCCGCGGCGTCGAGCGCGATTCCGAGCGACGCGAGGTCGCCTATCTTTTCACCGAGTCCCGCGGGGATTATCATGCATCCGGCAGTTTGGCTCAGAGCCTCGCGGTGCAGTGCCTTTTCCATGCTGTCTTTCAGAAGATGCCCGGAGCGGGCGAAGATGCTTCCGATTATTATAGCCTGCGGGTCGAGTATGTCGGCGAGTATCGCGAGCCCTTCGCCGAGCTTTTCTCCGCATATTCTGTATACTTCTTTCGCCGTCTCGTCGCCGTTTTCTGCGGCTTCGGCGGCGGATTTTGCCGTTATATTTTTAATATCCCCGGCGGTTTTGCACATCAGAGTGCTCCCGCCGTTTTCGAGCGTTTTTCTCGCCATCTCCTGCGCGAGGCGGCCTATTCCGCCGCCGCTGCAAAAGCCCTCAAACGAGCCTCTCTTGCCGTAGCCTACTGGACCGTCCGCGGCGATTCTCATGTGCCCGACTTCGCCCGCCATGTCGTTTGTGCCGCTGTACAGTCTGCCGTTGAGTATCAGTCCCGCGCCCATGCCGGTGCCGAAGGTTAAAAATATCATGTTGCGAAGTCCCTTTCCCGCGCCGAACTTCCATTCGGCGAGCGCGCAGGCATTCGCGTCGTTTTGTAAATATGCGTCGAACCCGAACCGCTTTTCTATCATGTCGACTATCGGCACGCATTCCCAGTCAGGGAGATTCGGCGGCGCGAGAATAACTCCGCGCCTGCTGTCGAGCGGACCGCCGCAGCTTATCCCCGCGCAGAGAATATCTTCGGGGGAGATGGCGTTCTTTTTTATTATCTCTTCAACATTGTCGAGCAGCTCCGCCGTCACGGCGCACCAGCCGCGCCCGACCCGTGTCTCAAAGCGGAGCTTGTCTATAATAATATCGTCGGCGTCTCCCTGCGCTCTGCCGAGCAGAACGGCGCACTTCGTTCCGCCGATGTCTATACCTATTATATATTTTTTCATATTATATCAAATCACTTCCGATTTTACTGCACACATATTATACACATAAATCTTTTTTCGGTCAATCGGATAAAGATGCAAATACAAGAAAAACTACTGTATATAGCATTTACGGAGGTAGAAAAATGGTTCTGACGATACTGAGGATTTTTATATTATATGTTCTGGCGACTGCGGCGGTCAGAATAATGGGAAAAAGGCAAATAGGCGAGCTTCAGCCGTCCGAACTTGTTATAACTATTCTGCTCTCCGAAATCGCGGCTATACCTATGCAGGATACGGATATCCCGCTGCTCAATTCCGTCGTCGCGGTGCTTCTGCTCGTGGCGTTTGAGATAATCAGTTCGGTCATTTCCATGAAGAGCCGCGGCGCGCGCAGATTGCTCGAGGGCAACGCCGTGACCGTAATACGCGACGGCAAGATTGATCAAAAGGAGATAAAACGCCTGCGCTATACCGTTGACGATCTACTGACGGCTCTGCGGCAAAAGGATGTTTTTGATATCTCGACAGTCGGCTATGCCGTGCTCGAGACGAATGGCAAGCTCTCGGTTATGTTAAAGCCCGACGAGAATGCGCTGACCGCAAAGACTTTGCAGTTATCTCTGCCCGATCCCGGTATGCCGTGCCTCGTCGTCAGCGACGGAAAAGTGATACGCGAGCACTACGACGACTGCAACATGAACGACAGGGAGCTCAAACGCCTGCTCAGGGCAAAGGGGCTGACGGTCGAGGATGTGCTGATAATGACCGTTGACCGTGACAAAAACGCTGTTATAGTCGAAAAGGAGAAAAAAGTATGAAACGCTTTGCGACGGCACTTGTTCTGCTCGCCCTGACGCTGACTATGAGCATCGGCGCACAGTTCATATTTTCAAAGAAAACAGGCGAGTTGATAACGGATCTCGAATCCCTGCTCACCGCCGTCGACGCCGGGGATGGTGAGGAGCAGGCGCTCGATAAGGCCGCGAACGAATGGAGAGACTCAAAAAAGATCCTGCACATTCTGCTTGTCCACCGCTCAATGGATGAGATCGAGATAAACATAAACAGTCTCAGGGAATATCTCGATTCGGGCGATGACGAGGCTCTGCGCCAGGCGTGCACCGAGGCACTAAAACAGCTTGAAAACCTGCGCGACGCGGGAAAAATAACAATAGAAAATGTACTGAAAATCGAGTGAAACGGTGTTGACAAAACGCTCCCGATATTGTAAAGTTATTTTGTAAATATCGGTAAAAAGGAGCGTCACCATGAAGAAAAAGCACGATCCCAAAAGTGTGATACTGACGATAATTCTTGTGATAACCTATGTGCTCTGCGTTGTTTTCAACTTTGCGCATATGACGGACAGCCTCGGCAGCAGAAAGCCGGGTTTTGCAACGGCGGGTTTGTTCCTTCTCGCGGCGTTTGTCTATGTCCTATATAAGCGTATGAACAAGCG
>DJQG01000144.1 GCA_002438685.1 Ruminococcaceae bacterium UBA6392
GCAAATCCGCAGGTAATTTTAAATCAGCTCTATTCGTATACTCAGCTTCAGATATCCTACGGCATAATTCTGCTTGCCATAGTTGACGGCGAGCCGAAAATCCTCACATTAAAGCAAATTCTCGAAAAATATATAGACTTCCAAAAAGAAGTCATCATAAGAAGAACAAAATTCGACCTCAAAAAGGCGCTCGAAAGAGAACATATTTTAGAGGGTCTTGCGCGTGCCATAGATATAGTTGACGAAATTATAGCCACCATTCGCGCGTGCAAGGGCGGTCAGGCAGAGGCTAAGACTGCAATAATGGAAAAATTCGATTTTGACGACGTTCAGGCAGCCGCCATTGTCGCTTTCAGACTCGGACAGCTCGCCGGACTCGAAATTCAGAAGATTCACAACGAGATGGAGGAGCTTCAGTCAAAAATTAACTATTTCAATGAGATACTCTCCTCCGACGAAAAAGTGCTCTCGATTGTAAAAGATGAATTGTCGGTAATCGGCAACAAATTCGGCGACGACAGAAGAACCGAAATAGTAAATGTCAGCGGCGAAGTCGATATAGAGGACCTTATTCCCAACGAAAACAGCGTATTCACCCTTACAACTCTCGGCTACATCAAGCGCCAGAGTGTTGACACCTATCAGACTCAGCACCGCGGCGGCAGAGGCGTCAAGGGAATGACAAGGCGTGAGGAGGATGTGGCAAAGACCATGTTCACCTGCTCGACCCACGATTATGTCATGTTCTTCACTACCCGCGGCAGGACTTACCGGCTCAAGGGCTACGAAGTGCCCGAGGGTTCGAAGAACAGCAAGGGCATGAATATAGTCAATCTCCTGCCCCTCGAAGCGGGCGAGAAGGTGTCGGCGATGATAAGAGTGCCCGAATATGACCCCGACGCGTTCCTGTGCATGGTCACGCGCAAGGGTATCATCAAGCGCACGAGCCTCGACGCTTACCGCAACGTCCGCAAGAACGGCGTTATCGCGATAAATCTCGACGATGACGACGAGCTCGCATGGGTGCGCCTGACCTCAGGCAACGACGATCTGCTCATAGCCACGCGCAAGGGCATGGGCATCCGCTTCAATGAAAACGACGCGAGACCGCTCGGCAGAACGGCGCGCGGAGTCAAGGCGATCGAACTGCGCGAGGGCGACGAAGTCGTCGGCATGGAAGTGCTCGACGACGCAAAGGCTGTCCTCACCGTCAGCACCACCGGCTACGGCAGACGCAGCGAGCCTTCGGATTACAGACTCCAGTCGAGAGGCGGCAAGGGCACGATAAACTACCGCACCGAGACCTACGGCGACGTTGCCGCGATAGCGGTCGTTGACGAGAGCGAGGATGTCATCTTCATCTCGTCCGACGGCATTATAATCCGCATTCCCGTCTCGCAGATAAGCATGTTTGCAAGACCCTCCAAGGGCGTCAGAGTCATGCGTGTGTCCGAGGGCGAGCAGTTAGTTACCGTCGCCTGCACTCCGAGCGAGGAAGATCAGGAGAAGCCGGAAGAGACCGCGGCTGAGGAAGTGTCACCCGCCGAAGACAGCGAAAATCCCGAAACAGAGGAATAATCGGTCGAATTTTTATTAAAATTTTGTAAGAAGTTACAAATAACTCTTGTCATAACCCGGTTTCTCTGATATGATATTAACATGACCAGCGAAGTCAACAACTCGGAAAAGGGGGATACACAATGAACATCGCTCTCATGGCTCACGACTCAAAAAAAGAACTTATGACCCAGTTCTGTATAGCTTATTGCGGTATCCTGAGCCGCCATTCCCTGTGCGCGACCGGCACTACGGGCAAGCTCGTAGCCGAAGCAACGGGACTTGATATTCAGCGCTTCCTCAGCGGAAGTCAGGGCGGCGACCAGCAGATAGCTTCCAGAATAGCCTGCAACGAGATCGATCTTCTGCTCATGTTCAGAGATCCGCTCACACCCAAGCCGCACGAGCCCAACGAAGCAAATCTTCTCAGACTCTGCGACGTGCACAACATCCCCGTTGCCACCAATATAGCCACCGCCGAGGCTCTTATTCACAGCCTTGCGCGCGGCGACCTTGATTGGCGCGATATAGTCAACCCGAAATAAGCTTTGACCCGCCCCGGCGGTATTTCCCGCCGGGCGGCTTTTTCCGGAGCTTTTTCGCTCATCCCGCCAACGGCGGGATTTAATGTTTTTATGGAAGGAACAGAAACATGGCTCTTTTTACGAAAGCTGTCAAGGGCACCCAGGATGTGCTGCCCGCGGCGAGCTATAAAAACCGCTTTCTTGAAAATACCCTGCTCGATATAGCTTCGCGTTTCGGCTTCAAGGAGATTCGCACTCCCGTGTTCGAGCATACGGAGCTGTTTGCCCGCGGCGTCGGCGACACCACCGATGTCGTGCAGAAGGAGATGTACACTTTCCTCGACAAGGGCGGACGCTCGATAACGCTTCGACCCGAGGGCACTGCGGGCGCTGCGCGCGCATTCCTGGAGCACGGACTTTTCAACGAGCCCCTGCCGCAGAAGACCTGCTATATAACCTCGTGCTATCGCTACGAGAAGCCGCAGTCCGGCAGATACAGGGAGTTCCACCAGTTCGGCGTTGAGGTCTTCGGCACTCCGGCTCCCGCCGCCGATGCCGAGATAATTTCCCTCGCCGCCGAGATATTCGCTTTCCTCGGAATCGAAGATCTGACGCTCGAGATAAACTCGATCGGCTGCCCGACCTGCCGCGCCGAGTATCACAAGGCGCTCAAGGCATATTTTGAGCAGTACAAAGATGAGCTGTGCGGCACCTGCCTCGACAGGCTCGAGCGCAACCCCATGCGTATTCTCGATTGCAAGAGCCCCGTCTGCTCGAAGATAGCCGAGGGCGCGCCCGTTATGCTCGATTACCTCTGCGACGAGTGCCACGAGCATTTCGAGAAGGTCAAGAGCTATCTTGACGCGCTGATGATAGACTATGTTGTCAACCCGCACATCGTGCGCGGACTTGATTACTATACAAAGACCGTTTTCGAATTCGTCTCGCATAACGACAAGACCGACGGACTTGTCTGCGGCGGCGGCGGACGCTATGACGGACTCATTGAAGAGCTCGGCGGTCAGCACACCCCGTCGCTCGGCTTCGCAATGGGACTCGAGCGCCTGCTCAGCGTCATTGAAGCTCAGGGCATTGAGCTGCCCGGCGACCAGAAATGCGATATCTATATCGGCTCTATCGGCGATGCCGCTTCGCTCGTTGCGGCGAAGCTCTGCACCGATCTCCGCTCGGACGGAGTCAGCGCGCAGTTTGACGTTGCGGGACGCTCGGTCAAGGCTCAGATGAAATACGCCGACAAGTTGGGCGCACGCTTCACCTGCGTTATCGGCGACGACGATATCGCCAAGGGCGAAGTCCTCGTCAAGAACATGGAAAACGGCGAAAAGACCGCTTTCTCAATCGAAAACTTCAGCGATGAATTCTCGTCGGCTCTCGTTCAGGCTGCGGCAAACGCCTTTGCGGACAGCATCAACGACGGAGATCTCAGCGCTGCCGATATATCAAATCTCTTTGGAGGGCTCAGATAATGGAGAGAACTTACATTGCGGACATCAAAAATAATCTCGGCAAACCCGTGCTCGTTCAGGGCTTCGTCGAGAACCTGCGCGACAGCAAGTATATGGCTTTCATCGTGCTCAAGGATATCACCGGAAAAATTCAGATAACCGTCGAGAAGGAGAAGCTGCCGGAGCTCTGCCCCGTGATAGCGACCCTGACTCAGGATTCCGTTATCTCGGTCGTCGGCACCGCCGTCGAGAACGATTTCGTCAAGATGGGCGGAATTGAGATTATCCCCGAGTCGATAACCGCGGAGTCGATAGCCGACGCGCTGCCGATAGTGCGCAAGGAGATCCCCGCGACCAAGAAGCGCCCGGGCGTCGAGCGTTCGAGCATCGACCAGCGCATTGACTATCGCTGGATCGACCTTCGCACCGACGAAAATCAGCTCATGTTCAAGGTTCAGACTGTCATGGTCAACGCCATGCGCAAATTTCTTATAGACCACAACTTTATCGAGATCCACACCCCGAAACTCATTGGCGCGGCGAGCGAGAGCGGAGCCGAGGTCTTTGAGGTCAAGTATTTTGACCGCCTCGCCTATCTCGCGCAGAGCCCACAGTTCTATAAGCAGATGGCAATGGCGAGCGGCTTCGAGCGCATATTTGAAGTCGGTCCCGTTTTCAGAGCCGAAAAATCATACACCAACAAGCACACCACCGAGTTCTCTGGCTTCGACCTCGAGTTCAGCTACATCACCTCTTTCAAGGATGTCATGAAGATGGAGGAGGAGCTGCTGACCTACATGCTCAAAGAGGTCAAGGAGAAGTACGGCGAGGAGATAAAGGAGCTGTTCGGCAAGGAGGTTATCGTCCCGACGACCCCGTTCCCGGTCATAAAGCTTGCCGATCTCTATGACGAACTCGAAAAGGAGTTCGGCTATACCGTGCCCGACAGCGAAAAGGGCGACCTCACGACCGACGCCGAGCGTCTGAGTTACGACTGGGTCATGAAGAAATACGGTCACGAGTTCCTGTTCATCACCGACTATAGCGCCGAGAAGCGCGCGTTCTACCATATGCGCGACGAGAACGGCGTGCCGCAGGGCTATGACCTCATCTGGCGCGGCGTCGAGATAACCACCGGCGCGCAGCGCGAGCACAGATACGATGTGCTCAAGAGCCAGGCGCAGGAGAAAGGTCTCGACAAGGATGTCGAGTTCTATCTCGAGTTCTTCAAATACGGCTGCCCGCCTCACGGCGGCTTCGGCATCGGAATCGACCGTCTCACGATGCTCATGCTCGGACTCCATATCAAAGAAGCAATGTTCATCTTCAGAGGTCCGAACAGACTCACCCCGTAACAAAACAGAAATTCCGCCGAGTTTTGCCCGGCGGGATATTTTTATAATTCTGTAAAAAAGAGCGGCATAACTTCGGTTATGCCGCTCGCGCTTTATTATAATTTTTATTTCAGTCCGTTGATGAACGAGATGACCGCGTTTATCTGAGCGAGGATATCGCCGATATCATGCGCTATGCGGATAGCGGTGATGATATAAGCGGGGGTGAGGTCGATCTTCGTGACGCCCGAATAGTTGCGGGTGACGGTGAAGCCGAAGTCGCGGGTCGCGTCCTTGCCGGTGACGGTCATGCGCTTGTAGGCGACGGTTATCTTGTCGTAGCTCTCGGTCGCGGGAACCTTTCCGGTGAAGGCTATCTCGGCGCTCTCGCCTGCTTCAAGGACTATCGGATAAGGCAGGGCGAAGTTCAGCGTGCCATTTTCCGAGGTTATCGAGGAGATCTTTATCTTGTCCTTCTTCGACAGGTTCTTGACCATGACGGAGTTGCAAGAGAAGAGGTGCTTCGAGAGAGTCGGCAGGAACGAGGAGTTCGTGCTCTTGAAGAAAACGACTACGTCGCTCGTCGGGGCGAGGCTCTCCATGAACTGGGGATATTCGATGTGCGAATATGCGTCCTTGATGTTGTCGGTGAGCAGAAGCTCCATGAGCAGGGAGTAGGTGCGGGGATCCCATTCCGCCTGGCCGTGATAGTGGCGGTCAACGACCCATGTGCGCTTGGGCATATAGCCGGTCGAAAGGTCAACTGTTCTGTCGGGCGAGATGTTGTTCTTGCCGGTCTTGACAGCCTGCTTGTAGTCGGCAGGGAAAGTCTCGCCGAAGGGCGCGCAGACGGCGCCGCAGGAGTACTTCATGTTGACTAGACCGTCGCTGTTGTCAACGGTGCCCGATGCGAGCGGAACGCCGGAGCAAGCCTTTATCGAGACGCTGACGCCCTTCTTCTGCTGAGCATACAGGGTCTCGGAAATATGAGACATGAAGCCGTTTCTGACTTTCTCGACTTTTTCAATGAGCTTTGCGTTCTTGACGGAGTCGAGGTGCAGGGACTTGATATAGTCATACTGATCCGGAGCGCACATCTCCCAAAATGCGGGGATGTTTATAACGCTCGGCAGGATCATGCTCTTGAGACCGTAGTCGGCGATGTTGTTCGCCCCATCGGCAGGGATGATGTCCATGACGAACGAGAAGTCGGTCTCGGTGTGCAGGATAGCTCTGAGGATATCGAGGGTGATGTCGAAGTTCAATGAGAGAGGCTTGTCGGTGTAGAGATCGGAGACAAGATTGCTGCCCGCGAGAAGCGGAGTGTCGAACACCGCGCGGTCGATATAGTTGTCGTTCGGGTACTCATACATATAAGTGCCCAACAGCAGGCTGCCCTGGCTGATGCTGTATACGCTGACCTTGTCGTGCCCGGTAAGGGCGCAGACCTCTGCGAGATAATCGTGGAGCTGAGCCGCAACATCGGCGTGGCTGAGCCTCCAGTCATAGAGAAAGTTGAAAACATGGTCGTCGCCTATCTTGTCGCCGATGACCTCCATATCGAGGAACTCGGAGCCTGTGTAGGGGACGAGGTCGAGCTGGTCGTTCTTCGTGAACGCCTCAAGGCTCGTGTTCTTCGCGCCGCTGAGTATCGGCACGATGTCGTAATAGGAAGTACCGTCGTTGTTCATTCTGAGTGGCTCAACGATAGAAGTGATAATGTCGCGCAGCGGCTTTTCGATGCCGTCCGTGCCCTTCTGGGCGATGAGCTCGACTATACCCGTGACGAGGTCGGGGGCATTGACTCCGAGGAGTTTGAGAATCTCTTTGGTGTCGGGCGGGAAAACGCGCTTCAATGAGCCGTCCTCCTGCTTCTCCGAGAGAATCGTCGCGCCGAATCCGGAGATCATGACAACGGGTGAATGGCCGCAGGCGCACTTGGTGGCGGCCGCCGCGGTCGAAGCAAATACCGAGCAGAGCATCACTGCGGCGATGACAATGCAGAGTATCCGCTTGAACGGATTTTTCTTCATTTTTGTATTCTCCTTTCGTAAACACACACATTGTAAACTTAAATGAA
>DJQG01000060.1 GCA_002438685.1 Ruminococcaceae bacterium UBA6392
GTCATGATAATGATAGCCTCCGTTTTTATTCGGACTCAGCCGTCCGCGTGGTTTTCCGGATTCCTCGGCCGTATCGGAAATGAAAATGTAACGGGAAACAATATCAATACTATAGCCTATATATGCGTTGTCGCCGCGGCAATATCGTTTTGCAAGGCGTATTATTATAAGAAGCGCGCCTGCTATTTGTGCATGGCATTCGAACTGCTCTATATAGTTCTCTCGTCGTCGAGAAAAGCGCTTTTTATTGTGGCGTTTCTCCTGTTTGCAATGTTGATATTTTATGTCAACAAGCGCTTTTATCTTCTCAGACTTGTGCTGATAATTGCTGCGGTCATCGGCATAGGAATAGCGTTTTTGAAGGTTCCCGCGCTCTATAATGCGGCGGGATTCAGGCTCGAAAAGATGCTAAACTATATTGTGAACAACGATGCGTCCGCCGACGGAAGCCTCGCCCTGAGAAAAGGCTTTGCCGAAATATCCTCGCATATATTCTATTCTTATCCGATAATCGGCATAGGGCTTGCAAATAATGCCTATCAGATAAATCAGGTCTATGGCATCACCGTCTATGCTCATAACAACTATCTCGAGCTGGCTTCCGGTCTCGGAGTAGTCGGATTGATAACATATTATTGGTACTATATATACCTTCTTATCGGCTTGGGTCGCAGAGCGTACAGGGGAGAGAGGCTCTGCGTCACAATGTTCCTGCTGCTCGCGGCAACCGCAGTGGGTGAAACTACGCTGATATCATATTACGATTATAATGTCCAGATAATGCTGACGCTCTGTTTCTGCGCGATGAAGCTGAAGGACGAAAAAAAGAAAACATATATGAATCTTGAATGAAGGTGCGTATGTTATGAAAATTGCCGTTGCGGGAGTAGGCTATGTTGGTCTTGTTACCGCGGTCACACTTGCCGATATCGGGCATGATGTAATCTGTCTCGATGTTGACAAAGGCAAACTGAAAATGCTCAACGAGGGCATCTCTCCCATCTATGAATACGGTCTCGAAGAGCTTATGCTCAAAAACCGCGAACGCCTTGAGTTCACGGACGATGTGACGAAGTATTCCGAAGCACAGGTCATTATTATCGGCGTCGGTACGCCAGAAAAAGAGGACGGCTCCGCAGATTTAAGTGCCGTTTTCGCCGTTGCGGACTGCATTGCCGACAACTGCAGTGACGGAGTGGTCGTGGTTGTCAAGTCTACAGTTCCGATCGGAACCTGCGAGAGCGTGCGCCGCAGAATAGGCGAGCGCCGCCCAGAACTTCACTTCTTCGTTGTCTCAAACCCCGAGTTCCTCTCACAGGGCACGGCGGTCAGGGACACTTTCAACGCCGACAGAATAGTTGTCGGCGCGGATGACGAGCAGGCTTATAAAATAGTTGAAAAGATGTACGCGCCGCTCGAACTGCCGATAGTCCATGTCAGCGTGCGGAGCTCAGAGATGATAAAATATGCCTCCAACGATTTCCTCGCGCTCAAGATTTCTTATATAAACGAGATCGCGAACTTCTGCGAGATTGTCGGCGCGGATATCGAAGAAGTTGCCCGCGGAATGGGAATGGATAGGCGCATCGGCTCGAACTTCTTGAAAGCGGGAATAGGCTACGGTGGCAGCTGCTTTCCGAAGGACACAAAGGCACTCAATTTTCAGAGCGACCACGCCGGAGTGAAGCTCAAGACCGTAAAGGCGACTATAGATGTCAACCGCGAACAGCGTACAAAGCTTATTGACAAAGCACGCAGATTCTTCCCGGATTTCCGGGGTGTGCGAGTGGCAATAATAGGACTCACTTTCAAACCCGGCACAGACGATCTGCGTGAAGCGCCGGCAAAGAAGAATATAGATATACTGCTCAACGAGGGCGCGGATATAATCGCGTGGGATCCGCTGGGTGCCGAAAATTTCAGAAAGTGCTATCCGAACTGTGCAATAAACTTTGCCGATGATATAGACGAAGCCTTGACAGATGCGGCTGTTTGCTTCATAATGACTGAGTGGGAAAAGATCGTGGAATATCCGCTGGATAACTACAAAAAATATATGAAGAGACCTCTGGTCTTTGACGGCAGAAATTGCTATAAGCTCTCCGAGGTCGAAAAGCACGAGATATTCTATGATTCAATAGGAAGAAAGATTGTCGATACTCTTTGATGAGCGTTGACGAAGTGGGGGATATGTGATTGAGCAAGATAGTTAGAAAAGACACCGACAGCGACGGAGTCGAAGTGAACATCATGTATATGTTCGGTCTTCTTATAAAAAGGCTCTGGCTTCTGATACTTGTCGCGCTGGTGGTCGGCGCGTCATGCGCAGTGATAACCAAGGCTGTCGAAGAGCCGACTTATACTTCGAGCATGACGTTTATCGTCAACAACAAGTCCGAAAAAGACCTCTCGTCATCGGGGGACAATTCCGTCTCCTATAATGATATGTCGGCTTCGGCTTATATGGCGAATACTTTCGTCCATCTTATGACCGGGCGCACCATGTGCAATGCGATAGCCGCCGAGTGCAAGTCGTATCCGAAAACCGCGGATCAGGTTTCCAAGATGATAGCCGCGTCCCGCAAGACTGACAGCAGCATTATCGATATGACCGTCACCGCTTCCTCGCCCGAGGAGGCTTATGAGCTCGCACAGGCTGTCAAGGATACATATAAAGATGTCGTTCAGGTCTATTCGGGCGGCAGCATCCATCTCTGCGATGAGCCGGAGCTGCCGACAAAGCCGGACAAGTCCGTCGGAACAGTGCGCAACGCCGTTATCGGCGTTCTCGCGGGTGCCGTTATATGTGCGCTCATTATAATAATCAGAGATTCCGCGCGCAACACAGTCAGAAGCCAAGAGGATATTCAGAACAAGCTCCAGCTCAATGTTATCGGCGAGGTGTCGCAGGTGCCAAGCGGCGAGCGTTTCTATAAGAAATCCGCCCATGGCGACCGAGAGCTGCTGATAACCGACAAGGCCTGCGGTTTCGCGTTCGTTGAGACATATAAAGCAATGCGAACTAAGCTTGAACTGCTCAACGGCAGACGCGGCTACAAGAGCTTCGTTGTTTCAAGTGCAGGAGCTAACGAGGGCAAGACGACCGTTGCCGTCAACCTTTCGCTTGCGCTCGCACAGAACGGATATTCCGTCCTGCTTGTCGATGCCGATCTCAGAAAGCCGTCGGTGCTCAAGAATCTCGGCATAAGCAACCTTTCGGGCAGCGGCATAGCCGATGTTGTCAACGGTACCAAAAATTCGAGCGACGCGATAAAATATATCGAGAAATATAAGATATTCGTCCTCGCAGGCGATGAGAGCATAACAGACCCGACCGAGGTGCTTTCAAACGTCAAAACCGGCGAATTCATTGCGGCGGCGAAAGATAAGTTTGATTATATTATCATCGATACGCCTCCCGTCGGAATCGTTGCGGATGCGGCGATATGCGCCAAATATACCGATTCGTCAATATTCGTTATCCGCGAGGATGTTTTCCCCGTTCCCGCGATACTCGAGGCTGTCAGCGACCTCACTCAGGGCGGAACGGATCTCGCCGGATGCGTCTACAATATCTCGACCGACCGCAGCAAGGGCGGCTACGGCAACTACTATTCGATCTCGCGCCGCAGATACGGCGGATACGGTTATGGTTACGGCAAGCATTACGGTTATGGCTACGGTTACGGGAACCATTCCGGATCGCACGGCAAAAACAGCAAATAAGCAAAAAATATATCAGCCTTCGGTTCTTTTGCGGATCGAAGGCTGATTTTTTATCTTTTCGGTAATCCCTGCGGGAACATCAGTTTCTCTAAATCTCCCGCGCTCTTTTTGTATTGCGCTTCGGATATCGCCCCGTGTTGAAGGAGAGTGTCAAGCATATTTATCTGGCGTTTGTACAGGTCAAGTTTGTCTCCGCCTTTTCTTTGCGGCTCAACGCTCATGCCTTAACACCTCTTATCATCGGCGCATAGAAGTTAAACAGCTCGCGCGCGACTTCGAGCGTGTCCTCTTCCGAGGGCTGCTCGGGCTTGTAGGTCGAGAGCCACTTGTTCTCGAACTTTTCGACGCTCTTGTAGAACGAAGTTCCGTCGAAATCCTCGCGGTCGTTATAGCGGCGCTTTGTGGTCGTGAATGTGCATTTGCGCTTCTTGAAGTTGACTGCCATCTGCTCGAAGAACGAATACCAGCGCGGCAGATAGAAAGTCTTTATCATGCCGCCCCATTCTTTCCATGCGTAGTCATAGAGCTGCGAGGAGCGCGCGGGACCCCAAAGAGTCAGCATATAAAGCTCGTTTAGCTCGAAATTCTGCCTGTCTTTGTCGGAGCAGGCATAGGCGTTAGCCTGTCTGACATGCTCGCCGAGCGTCAGTTCGGGGCGCGTCATGAGCAGCCTGTCAACATCCTCGAGCAGGCGCACGAATGTGTTGACGCTCTTTTCGAAAAGACTTATATTTTTGTTGTCAAATGCGCTTATGCTGCGCTTGTAGAGATCCTTTGCGTAGTTGCTGAGCACCTGGCGCGTCAGGTCGCAGACATCGAATCTGTATCCGTCCGTGTCGGCGTGCTCGGCTTTGAGAAGATTTTCGAGCGCGTCGAGCAGCTTCTCGTTGTCATATCTCAGCTCAAAGACATCGTTCGGCGCGGTGTGACGCTGTTCGTATGCAGGGCGGGCGCAGATTATCGACGCGGTCTCGCGTCCAGTGCAGGCCTTGCTGTAGCAGGTCTCATGCATATCCTTGACCGCTTCGAAAAGGCACTCTTCGTCGCTGCCGTAGCGGCGGCGGGCGTAGTCCTTGAGCCACGGGTCAAGCTCGGGCTTGTCGCTCCGCGTGAGCATATCGGAAGCAAGGTCAAAATACAGCGGATTCTGGAAAATACCCTCCATGAAAAGTCCCGTGCCGACGATATTCGGATACTTTTTTCGCTCTTCCATGAACTTGTTTTCGGCGAGCGCATCTATCGAACCGTGGAGCGTGTTTCTGTCGCCGAAGTTGTTGAGCGTGCCGCTGATGAAGTTGTAGCCCCAGAAGCCGTCGGTCTTTTCGCATTTGCTGCCGTCGATGTCGAGAATGAGCAGCTTGTCCTTGTCAACAGCCTTGACTATCGGTTCGCGCAGAGACCATGCCTGCATGACCCAGACAGCCTGCGAGTCAAAAGCCGTATACATCTCCGAAATAGCCTTTCCGACGTTCTGGAGATACTTGTCGCCCTTTATCGGGGGCTTGTTCTCGTGGAACGGGTCGCAGGCATAATAGTGGTGCGCGCCGAAGAGCTGGCGCTGCTTTTCGAGCAGAGCCATGCCGAATTTTCTGAAATTCTTGTCGAGCGGATCTATTTGATATGTCACGGGGAACCCGCACCAGGAGGGGACATTGTATGCGTTCGTGCGCGGGAGCACGCGGAGAATCGTCGAGGGCACCTGACCCGAGCAGCCCTGCTGAATCGGTGTCATGCCGAGCTCGAGCTCGCGGTCGATTATCTTTTTGCCGAGTTCAAGGCGCTTGTCAACATACGCCTTGTCCGTCAGGCTGAAATAGCTGTCGAGGTTGCCCATGAGCTGCCACGGCAGATATGCGGGACCGCTGATAAAATTGAGCGCCCCGTCATCCGTATATCCGAGGTCGCGCAGGGTGTAGAAAAGCACCGCCTCGTAGCCGACTATGCTCAGCGGCATGTTTATTCCGCGCATCGCCATGTAGTCTATCTCGCGCTCCCAGCGTTCCCAGTCCCACCAGCGGGCGGAATATGAAAATGTGCAGTAGTTCATATAGGCGCGCTTGTCCTGCTCGATAATGCGGACTGTCTTGCACGCGGGCAGGGGAGCTTCGGTTATATTGCCTATCCTGTCGTTGCCGCAGTGGGCGAGATTGACCCCGCAGCAGTCCTTCAGATATCTGTAATATGCCATTGCAAGGCTTATCTTGCAGTCGCCGCGCAGAACTATTTTGTCGCCGCACGCTTCGATTTCATAGAAGCTCTTGCCCTCGCGTCTGTCCTCGATTTCGAGCGCGAACCTGTCGGCAATCTCCGGCGTGTTTCTTTTAATCAGCTCTTGCATCAGTCTGTCCTCCAGCTTATAAGAAAAGTTTTTATGTATTTCTAAGCGCATTTTCACGCTGAAAAGTCGATTTGTTGAATTGATTATAGAGTTGTTGTGATATAATCAAATGCGATCCAATTTTCGGAAGGTGAGAGAATGAAAAGTAAAATGACTTCAAAAGGCAGGGCGATGACCGCCGCCGTGTGCGCGCTTTCGTGCGCTCTGATAATCATCGGTACATTTATAAAAATACCTCTGCCGATGATATCGATAACCTTGCAGCTCGAATTTGTTCTGCTCTCTGCGATGCTGCTCGGCGCGTGGCGCTCGTCGCTGAGCGTCGCGGCGTATATTATCCTCGGTCTCTGCGGCGTGCCCGTGTTCACTTACGGCGGGGGAATCGGCTGCGTGCTCAAGCCGTCCTTCGGATTTATAATAGGCTTCCTTGTCGCGTCCGCCGTTGCGGGATTCATCGTCGAGCATCTAAAGGAGCGCACATTCTGGAAGCTCTTCTTCGCCGCGCTCGCGGGTACTGTGATAATATATATTATCGGTACTGTGTATTTTTATTTTATCACCCGGCTCTATCTCAATACATATCCGGGATTTATGAAGATGATGAGCGCCTGCGTGTTCACAACTTTCCCGAAGGATGCCGTGTTCTGCCTGCTGCTCGCGTTCATCGCAAAGCGGGTCTATCCCGCAATAAGAAAGTATATCACCTGCTGACTATCGAATAGCCCAGCGTTATTTCGGCAGTGTTGCCGAGACTGTCCGTGTCCGTCTCAACCGCCTTGAGATAGACCAGCGCACATTCCTGACCGCTGCGCGACTGCCAGTCGGCGAGGCGTATGACGGTGCGAAATATCGAGAGCGGTCTGCCGTTTGAAGAGACGACAGAATTGACTCGTTCAAATCTGGTTTGTGGCACAGCGTAAGTTTTGATAAAAGCCGCTTCCTCGCAGCTTCCGGGCTGCGGCGCGAAGCGGCTGTTTTTCATCGTCCAGAGGGCAAGACTGTGCCTGAGCTGACGCTCGTCCATCAGAGATAACATAGCTCTGACCCTCCATGCCGTATGGCTTTTTATTTGCAGACTTTTGCGTATATCTCCTGCGTGACCTTTTTCATCTCGTTCATCTGTTTCTCCATGTCCTCAACGAGCTTGAACTGCGTGCGGGAGCGGACAAGGTTGTGCTCGGGATAGTCGATGCGGAAATAAGTGTCGCCGTTGAGATAGTCTCCGAGAAAACGCATTCCGCATTCGAGCGTCATGAGCTTCGACGAGAAGGGGAGATATTCAATTTCCGCGTCGGTCAGACTCTTGCCGGCGGCGGAAAGATAACCCTCGGTGTAGACTTTGTAGAGCTCAATGTCGAAGTTCACTTTATCGAGATCTTTCTCGTCCTCTGCGGCGGTGCTTGCGCCGAAACGGATGCTGTCGCCGAAATCGTAGAGCGAGAGTCCGGGCATGACCGTGTCAAGGTCGATAACGCAGATGCCCTCGTCGGTCTCGTTGTCGAACATGACGTTGTTGAGCTTCGTGTCGTTGTGGGTGACTCTCAGCGGCAGTTCGCCGTTGTTGAGCATATCGACAAGAATACCCGTGTCGCCCTCACGCGAGAGAACAAAGTCGATCTCTTCCTGCACGCCCGCCGCGCGACCCTTGAAATCATCGCCGACCGCCTTTTTGAAGTCGGCAAAGCGGGAGCGGGTGTTGTGAAAGTTTGGTATGGTCTCGTGTAGCGTGCTACTCGGATAGTCCGCGAGCAGGCACTGGAAAGTGCCGAAAGCCTTGGCGGCATTGAAGAATGTTTTCGGGTCGTCAATGGACTGGCAGGCGTGCGCGCCGGTGATAAAATTGTAGCATCTCCAGCATTCGCCGTTCTCTGTTTTGAAATATGGCTTGCCGCCCTTTGTGAAGAACACCCTGAGGCATTCGCGCTCCGGGTCGCCGCCACGCTCGATAACTATGTTGCGCAGGTATCCCGTGACTCCGACGATGTTTTCCATCAGTTCGTCGGGGTTCTTGAAAACATTCGTGTTTATCAGCTGAACAAGGTAGCTTGTGCTGCTGCCGTCAGCGTTCTTGAAATCGAGAACAAAAGTGTTGTTTATATGACCGTCGTTTGAAACGCGGTAGCCGATATATTCTCCCTCAAAACCGAATTCATCGATTACCTGCTGCAGCGGAAAGGGAGTGTTCTGCGTTTGCATCTGTATCACCTTTTGATTATTTTGATAGTGCCGAACCTTTCGGGATTGTGAAAGCCGAGAGAAGCGCTGTCAACGGGGAAGAGCGCGCCGTAGTGCGGGGTCGGGGAGTCGTCGGCGCATTTATAGAAGTTGCCGCGTATCTCACCCTCGCCGACCGAAAAATCGCAGCCGTAGAGCGACGATATCAGCTTTTCCGGGATGAACAGCTGAGCATGCCAGCCCTTTTTGTCCGCGAAAACTCCTGCGCTGACGCGCGGGGTCTCTTCGGTTAGTTCTTTTATGAACACGCGACCGTTTCTCTCGCTTCCGAACTGCGACAGATAAGCGCCGTTCGGATTTATCTCGAAGTTTATGTATTCGCTGCGCCCGCTGACGGGAGCAATGAACACTTCGAGGCAGCTGTCGGTATATACCGGATCGTCGCGCTTTGTGTATCTCGCGAGCACGGGGCTTTCGGAGCTTTCAAGAAAAGCGTAGTAGCCCTCGTTTTTTACCGCGCAGAACCGCACGGAGCTCTCCGGGCGCGAATATCCGTCTTTTTCCCAGTGGAAAGAGCTTATCTCAAACCGGGGGATAAGCTCTTTCTCCGGTAAACTGTCAAATATAAAAGTGTTGCAGCCGTTCATATCAGAGCTTCTCGACGATAGCCTTGGTGTCTCTGGCTATGAGCAGTTCCTCGTTAGTGGGCAGAACGAAGACGCGAACCTTTGAATCCGGGGTCGAAAGCTCGCCTTCCTTGCCCTTTCTGAGCTCGAGGTTCTTCTCGCAGTCGATCTTAACGCCGAGATATGTAAGATGCTTGCAGACATCCTCGCGCAGGTCGCAGGTGTTCTCGCCTATGCCGCCGGTGAAGACTATTGCGTCAACGCCGTCCATCGCGGCAACATATGCGCCGATGAACTTGCGGATCTGATAGCGCTGGATGCTTCTTGCGAGAGCAGCTCTCTCGTTGCCTGCCTCTGCGGCGGCGAGCACGTCTCTGTCGTCGCTCGATACACCGGAGATGCCGAGAACGCCGGACTTCTTGTTGAGAATTTCGGCTGTCTCTGCGGGAGTCCAGCCCTCCTTCTCCTGAAGATAGGTGATAGCCGAGGGGTCAACTCCGCCGCAGCGCGTGCCCATGATGAAGCCGTCGAGGGGAGTCAGACCCATGCTCGTGTCAAGAACCTTGCCGTCCTTGATGGCGGTTATGGAAGAACCGTTGCCGAGGTGGCAGGTGATGAGCTTTATGTCCTTGAGGTCAACGCCCATAACTTCCGCGCAGCGAGCGCTGACGAAGCGGTGCGATGTGCCGTGGAAGCCGTAGCGGCGAACCTTGTACTTCTCGTAGTACTCATAGGGCAGCGGGAAAAGGAATGCCTCGGGGGGCATGGTCGAATGGAAAGCGTTGTCGAAAACAACAACTTCCGGAACATCCTCGCCGAAGACCTCGCGGCAGGCACGGATGCCCTGAATGTGAGCGGCGTTGTGCAGGGGAGCGAGATCGCACAGGCTCTCGATGCCGGCGATGACATCCTCGTCAACAAGAACGCTCTCTTTGAACAGAGAACCGCCCTGGACTATGCGATGGCCGACAGCGGAAATGTCGGAGAGGTCGTCGATAACCTTGCAGTCGCCCGAAGTAAGAGCCTTCTTGACTTCGAGGAAAGCCGCGGTGTGGTTTTCAAGAGTTACGTCGTATTTGAACTTTCTGCCGTCCTCGGTCGAGCCGCTGATTCTGCCGTCGATACCGATACGCTCGCAGATGCCCTTTGCTATAAGCTGCTCGCCGTCCATGTCGATGAGCTGATATTTAAGCGATGAGCTTCCGGCGTTGATAACAAGAATTTTCAAGAGTATTGCCTCCAAATAAAAAGATTTGCTTGAAACAAGCACGTTACTGATATATTATATATATTATAAGAGGATTTTTCAAGCAGTTCTTGCATAATTCCCCTGTCTTATTGTCGAAAAACGGAAAAGGAGTGAGTCCGTGAGCACCGCAGGCATCGTTGCCGAATATAATCCGTTCCATAACGGGCACGCGTATCATATAGCCCGCACGCGCGAAAACGGCGCGTCGGCAGTTGTGTGCGTGATGAGCAGCTGGTTCGTCCAGCGCGGAGAGACTGCGCTGATGCATCCGAACGCCCGTGCGCGCATGGCTCTGATTAACGGCGCGGATCTCGTCGTTTCGCTCCCTGCCCCGTGGGCGTGCGCCGCGGCGCAGACCTTTGCGAGGGGTGCCGTCGGGCTGCTCGAAGCTATGGGGTGCGTCGATACGCTGAGCTTCGGCAGCGAATGCGCCGATATAGAGCTTCTGCGAACCGCTTCACACGCGGTCGATGATTATACCGTGCGCGAGAGTATGCGCGCAAACCTGCTCTCCGGCGTGAGCTTTGCTTCGGCGAGACAGCGTGCCGTGGAAGAACTCGATCCTCGCGTCGCATCGGTGCTTTCGTCGCCGAATGATACGCTCGCAGTCGAATATATCCGCGCAATAGATACGCTCAAATCAGAGCTTGTTCCGTTCGCCGTCAGGCGCGAGGGAGCAGGACATGACAGCGGAGAAGCAGTGAATTCATTTGCGAGCGCGTCGCTTATACGCTCCAGAGTGAGAGCGGGCGAGGGCTTTGCCGATCTTATGCCCGAAAGCGCCACCGCGATACTCAAAGCGGAGATAGAAGCGGGCAGAGCGCCGGCGGATATCAACGCTCTCGAAAAAGCCGTTCTTGCGTGCCTGCGTATCTCAACGCCTGAAAAAATAGCCGCAGTGCCGGATATCTCGGAGGGACTTGAAAATCGCATATATTCTGCCTCGCGCAGTGCATCTTCGCTCGATGAGCTCTATTCTCTCGCCAAAACCAAACGCTATTCCCATGCGCGGATAAGGCGCGCCGTTGCGGCTCTTCTGCTCGGTATCGAAGCGTCCGACTGCGAGGGCATACCGCCGTATATCCGAGTGCTCGGCTTCAACTCCATCGGACGCGAAAAGCTGCGCGCCATGCGTTCGAGCGCAAAGCTGCCGATAGTTATGCGCGCGGCGGATATAAAAAAGCTCGGCGAACGCGCAAAGCGTATCTCTTCCATCGAAGAGCGTGCCGCCGACCTGTTTTCTCTCGCTCTTCCGTCGATAATGCCGTGCGGAGCGGAATACACAGACGAGATAGCGGTCATCTGACCGTTTCTTGAATAAAAAACTAAGGAGATTTTGTTTGAGACTTATCACAAAATCATTGGAGAGCGTGCGCTGACCGGGAGGTCGGCAAATAAAAAACACACTCTGTCGTTCCTCCCGCGAGCCATGATCTTCAGGAGGAAAAATGAATCGCGAAAATAAACGCAAACAGTACAAAAAAGGTTATTATAAGACTCACGCCTGCAACGAGACCTTTGTCTGCAAAGTGTGCGGGCGCACTGTAGTGCCGCAGGGCGCGGGCAGCGACCACAGAAACCACTGTCCGAACTGTCTTTCGAGCCTGCATGTTGATATCGAGCCCGGAGACAGAGCTTCGGACTGCGGGGGAATCATGGACCCCATAGCGGTCTGGGTGAGAAAAAACGGCGAGTGGGCGATAGTCCACCGCTGCCGCAGATGCGGTGCGATGTCCTCGAACCGCGTCGCCGCGGACGATAACCCGATGAAGCTGATGAGCATAGCGATGAAACCGCTGTGCTCCCCGCCGTTCCCGATAGAGCGCATCAGAGAACTGACTGCACTTATGGGCGGCGACGGAACCGACGAATAACCAAAAAGCAGAAAACAACGGAGTTTGGCATTTTTTGCCGTCTCCGTTGTTTTCGTTTTGTGTGTTGAGTATCTTTTTCGAACAGAGGGCTGCCGCATTCAGATGCAGAAAGCGTTTTTTTGACCCGAAGCTGTATATAAGCATGCTGCGAGCGGGCAAAAGACGCTTAAAAGAGCAAAAATCTAAAAAAATAAAGGTCATAATCCGCGTTGTTGTCCGTGGATTATGACCTCTGTATTTTTGCTCTTTGGTCTGCGCTGAATGCGGCAGTCCTTAGTCTTCGTTCTTCTTGCTTGCGCGTCTCTCAATGAGCTCGTTGAGGATTCTTGTGTGCTCCGCATCGGTGAGCGAATACTTGAGAGTGGGGATAGCGGAGAGAAGCATACCGATTGCGGGCGGAATAGAAATAAGCAGGAACATCGCCATTGCGTATTTTCCGTCGTTCGCCTCGAAGAAATGATATTTGCCTTCTGTAAGGGCAAGGTTCAGCTCTTCGATGTGCTTATCCGTGTAGCTGACAGCCGAATAAACGAAGCCGGAGATGAGCGAAGAAACGCCCATCGAAAGCTTTGTGATGAAGGACTGACCGGAGAAGAAAACGCCGTCGGTGCGGACACCGTTCTTGTACTCCTCGTAGTCAACGCAGTCAGCGATCATTATCGACTGGAGAATGTTTATCGAGCCCATAGCCCAGGAGGCCGCGAACATCATTATAGCCATCAGGAAGACATAGAACATGCTCTGCATGAGGTTGCCGCCTGCGAGCTTATAGACAACGAAAATCAGTGCAAAGGGAATGGCGCCGATTATAGAATAGAAGTTGTAAAGCTGCTTCTTGCCGAACTTTGCAGACATCTTCGGCGTGGCGGCAGTACCGATGATCATACCGCCGAGAAGACCGATAGCCATAACCAGAAGCTGAACTATCTTTATAACCTGGAGCTTGCCGTCAACAATGAGGTTGGCAAGGTTGTTGTCGAAGAAATAGTACATGACGAGCGACAGACCGACGATTGAAAGAAGCTGAATGGGGCTTCTGAGAATGCCCGAGATAAGGAGCTTTCTGAACGGAGCGTTGGAAAGCGCGATCTTGAAGTTCTCTTTCATCGTGTATTTCTTTTCGGAATGCTGAACTCTCTCTTTGACAGAGAGACCGGCAAACTGGAAAAGAACTGTCGCGAAGACTGTAAGTATGATGGCGATTATTATGTACGACATCTTATCCGCATGGAGAACGTCAAGACCTCTCTTCTCCTGAAGCATGGGGGAGAGAGCCTTGCCGGCGAAAGTGATGAGCATACCGATAGCGCCGAGATTTGCAACTATACGGGCAAGCGAAAGAGCCTTTGCTCTGTCGTTTTCATCCTCGGTCATGAGCGAAGTTACGCCCCAGAGCGGAATGTCGCCGACGGTGTAGGACATACCCCAGAGAATGTAGGAGATTGCCGCCCAGGCGATAATCAGTACATGCGCACCGGTCGATGTGTAGTCGGTGTATGTCTTGTTGCAGAATGTAAGAATTGTGATGATTCCGATCGGAATCGGGACGAACATAAGATAGGGTTTGCATTTGCCCCACTTTGTTCTGGTGTGGTCAACGATCGAACCCATCATCGGGTCATTGATCGCGTCCCAAACGCGGGCAATGAAGAATATTATTGATATAGCCATTGCCGGTAAAAAAATAATCGACTGCCAGTAGTACTGGAGTCCGCCTGCGACAACATTATAGATAATGTTCTGTCCGGCGAGACCGACCAAGTAACCGGCCAGTTCTTTGCCGGTGTAGGTGCTGTGCTTGATAGCCCCACTCGGCGCCTGGTTCTTTCCTTTGCTCATTTCTACCTTCCTTTTGTGTAATACTTTATGTGCAAGTCTTTACACATAATTTCAGATTATTATACCATGTGTAAAAAGGCTTTTCAAGCGCACAAATATATTTAGGCATGTTCAACAAAAGGGGAAGCGGCGAATTGTTGAACATGCCTATCTGTATTATTGAATATTTTCAAAGCGAAACTCAAAAAATAAAAATAATTGAATTTTGTCGATGCAAGTTATTTCAGACTGTCGATATTTTTGACAACGTGCTCTTTTATTGCCGCGAATGTCTCGTCGCTTATGTCGTGCTCGAGCTTGCATGCGTCCTCGACCGCGACCTCTTCGCTGACGCCGAGGCGGATTAGCAGATTCGAGAGCACGGTGTGCCGCTCATATATCTTGTGCGCGACCTCAAGCCCCGAATCGGTGAGCGTGAGATATCCGTCCTTGTCCATGAGAAGATAGCCGCCCTGCTTGAGAAGTCCCACGGCGCGGCTGACGCTCGGCTTTGAAAAGCCCATGTATTCCGCGACATCGAGCGAGCGCACGACGCCATTCTTTGAAAGTATATATATTGTTTCGAGATACATCTCGCCGGATTCCTGCAGGTGCATCTTATCCCTCCGTCCGTTAAATCTGCATATATTAATGATATCACGCGCCCGCCCGGAAATCAATATGTCTTTGTGCCGTGCTTTTTGACAAGATTATCGATTAGCATATGCTAATCGTTTGTGTATGTTGCCGAATTTGTCTGTCTGCCAATAAAACAGGCAAAAAGCGTATTGACACGGGGTGAAGAATAGTTTACCATATAGCTTGGTTAGCGAAAGCTAATCGATTTTCAAAGACTGTGGTTAGCGAATGCTAATCAAATTATTGCACTTCATTGCGGGAGGAAAATCATGACAAACCGAAGAACCCTTACGGCGTCAAATATACGCTACCTTCTGACAATGAAGGAGCTCGACAGAGACGGATGCGGAGTCCGCTGCGTCGACCTTGCCTCGGCGCTCAATCTGTCAAAGCCGAGCGTGCACAATATGATGGACACTTTTTCGGAACTCGGTATAATCAGCAAAACCTCTTACGGAGTGGCGCATTTTACCGATTCGGGCAACGATACCGCGTGCCGCTACGGTCATTATTATGAGATAGTTTCGGAGAGCCTGCGATGTATGTTCCCCGATATGGGAGATCTGCAGATGGCTGTGTGTTCTCTGCTCTCGGAGGTTCCGCAGGACAGCCTCGAACACATGAGCATAAGATATGAGCAAGAAAGGGAGAAAAGCAATGGCAGTAGTAAAGTTTGAAAATGTGAGCCGCGTCTATAAAAGCGGCGACCATGAACTCAAGGCTCTCGATTCGGTGAATATGGAGCTTGAAGAGGGAAAATTTGTTGTTATCCTCGGCCCCAGCGGCGCGGGAAAGAGTACGCTTTTAAACCTGCTCGGCGGACTTGACAGCCCGACCGACGGAAAGATATATGTAGAGGGCGAGGATATATCAAAGCTCTCGAACGATGAGCTCGCCGACTACAGAGCGAAGAAGGTCGGCTTCGTGTTTCAGTTCTATAATCTCGTCCCGACCCTTACCGTTCACGAGAATGTCTCGCTCGTCAAAGAAATAGCCCCGGACTCATTCTCTGCGACAAAGATGCTCGAAGAGGTCGGGCTTGCAGATCATCTTAAGAAGTTCCCATCCGAGCTTTCCGGCGGCGAGCAGCAGCGCGTGTCTATCGCCCGTGCGCTCGCGAAGAATCCGAAGATACTTCTGTGCGATGAGCCGACCGGCGCACTCGATTCCGAGACCGGCGTGCGCGTACTCAAATTGCTGCTCAAAATGGCTCGCGATTACGGCAAGACGATAGTTATCGTCACGCATAACCAGAATATAGCGAAGATGGCGGATACAGTCATAAGAGTGAAAAACGGCAGGATAGTCTCCTGCGAGGATCAGCCTTCTCCGGCTTCTGCCGATGAGATCGATTGGTAAAGGAGGCGCAGTATGCTGTTCAAAAAGCTTTTGAGAACGATGCGTCTTTACCGCGCGCAGTTTATCTCGATGATAATCATGATAGTCCTCGGAGTCGGAATTTTTGTCGGCTTCAATATGGAATGGGTTAGCATCGAGGACAACATGGCTTCGTTCTTTGAAGAATCCAACTATGCGGATTACAGAATAATATCCGAGTCGGGCTTTTCAAAAGACGAGCTTAAAAAAATAGAGAACATAAGCGGAGTGAAAGCCGCTTCGCGCTATCTCTCCGTCAACGCCGATGTGAAAGAGCATGATGGCGACAGTCTCGCGATGACCGTTACGGAGAACGAGAATGTCTCGGGCTTCGTGCTCATGGACGGCGAAAAATATAATTCCGCGAGCGAGGACGGCATCTGGCTGTCTGATATCTATGCCTCCAAAAACGATGTGAAGGTCGGCGATAAGCTGACGCTTGTATATAAAAACTTCGAAGTCAGCGGAACGGTCAAAGGCCTTATAAAAGCGGGTGAATATATGATCTGCGTGCGCGATGAGACGCAGCTCATGCCCGATTATACTACTTATGGCTACGCGTTCATCTCGCCGGCTCTCTATAAAAAAGCAGTCGGCATGGATTTTTATCCGCAGATAAATGTTATCTCCGATGATTCGAAAAAGCAGTTTGAAAATTCCGTCGATGACGCTCTCGGCAAGACCACGCTCATTCTTTCAAAAGATGAGAGCACGGCTTATGCCCAGGCGAAGGGCGAGAGCGACGAGGGCAAAACAATGGGATCCGTCCTGCCGCCGCTGTTTTTACTTATCGCGGTTCTGACTATGGTGACCACCATGCAGCGGCTGACCGCAAAGGAAAAGACGCAGATAGGCACGCTCAAGGCGCTCGGCTTCAAAGACAGACGCATTCTTGCGCACTATACTTCATATGCCCTTTCGATCGGCATCGTCGGCTCGGTTCTCGGAACGGCACTCGGCTATCTGATTGCCTGGTATATCATGAACCCGAACGGCACGATGGGCACATATCTCGATATGCCGCATTGGCGCCTGCGTATGCCGCTGTTCTGTGTTGTAATTGTCGTCGCGATAATACTTATCCTGACGCTTATCGGCTTTTTGTGCGTCAAGAAGATACTCCATGGCACAGCCGCCGATGCCTTGCGCCCGTATGAGCCCAAGAGAATGAAAGCTCTGCTAATAGAGAGGACGAACGGCTTCCACAAGCTCTCGTTCGGTACGCGCTGGAATCTGCGCGATGTCATGCGCCATAAGTCGCGCACCGCAATGACTCTTATCGGCATAATCGGCTGCACGCTGCTCGTTGTCGGCTCGCTCGGAATGCGCGATACTATGTCCGCATTCCTCGATATGTACTATGACGGCGCAATAGCCTACTCCTCGCGCATATATGTTGCCGAGGGCACGACGAAAGAGCAGTGTGAAGCCCTCGCCGATAAATATGACGGCGACTGGAGCTCTTCCGTCAGCGTCGAGCACGATGAAAAGACCCTCTCGCTCGATATATATAATATCGAACACGACAAAGTTAAGTTTCCGGATGAGAACACCGATTATATAAAAATCGGCAGCGACGGCGCATATGTCTGCATGAGAATAGCCGATGAGTTCGGACTCAAAGCGGGCGATACTTTCAAAATAAGCCCCTACGGCTCGGACAAAGAATATGAACTCAAAATCGTCGGACTTATCCGCAGCGTCACCGAGAGCATTGTTATCTCGCCCGAATATGCCGAAAAGCTCGATATACCGTATAATATAGATTCGATTTATACGAGCGCCGAAAAATCTGATATCGTCTCCGACAGCCTGATAAAGAGCGTTCAGACGAAGCAGTCGATAGTCGACTCGTTCGATATGTTCACCGAGATACAGAACATGATGATAGGCGTTCTTGTTGTCGCGGCTCTCGGGCTCGGTATGGTCGTGCTCTATAACCTCGGCGTCATGAGCTACACCGAACGCTACCGCGAGATGGCGACTCTTAAAGTCGTCGGCTTCAGGGACAAAAAGATAGGAAAATTGCTTATCGGCCAGAATATGTGGCTGACGCTTATCGGCGTTATTATCGGCATCCCGTGCGGACTCGGAACGCTCAGCTACCTTGTCGGCGCGATGGCAGGGGAGTATGAGATGAACACGGTCGTCAGCTGGAAGACATATGTCATCAGTGCGCTGCTGACCTTCGGAGTCTCGCTGATAGTCAGCCTTATGGTCGCGCGCAAGAACCGCAAGATAGATATGGTCGAGGCTCTCAAGTCCGCCGAATAACTATTTGAAATATCGGTCGAGACTCTCGGAGATCATGACTTCGCGGTCATATATTTTGATCAGCTCCGCCGCCGAGTGTAGCTGATGCGCAGAATGAATATAATCATTCTGCCCGTGCAGCCGCATCTGAAACTCCGCCGGCAGCGAGAGAAAATATTTTCTCGAACTGCGGCTTTGAGTAATCAATTCATTAAGATTTCTGTACTGCAAAATATCACCCCGTGATATTCTTCGCAGGATAGATATAAAAATTCACGGCATTTAGCCGCGTTTTGAAAGGAAGAACTTGAAATGATCAAAACAACGCTGAAAATTGACGGAATGATGTGCGGAATGTGCGAGTCGCATATAAACGACGCTATCCGTGACAGCTTTGATGTCAAAAAAGTTAACTCCTCTCACACAAAGGGCGAGACGGTCATAGTCTCGAAAGAGGCGCTTGACGAAGATAAAATAGAGAGCGTTATCGACAAAACGGGCTATGAGCTAAAAAGTATCAGCTCCGAGGAGCTCGAAGAGAAAAAAGGACTTTTCGGATTCCTGAAAAAGTAAATATTATAACCGGGAAAGAGGCGGTGGCAGCATGACGGCAACTGAGCTTGAAAAGAATATATACGGCGACGATGTGAAGATTATTTCGCGCACCGATGACTGCACCGTTTACAGGCTCGAGGACGGAGCCGGCTATATCGACATGACCTGCTACTCCGTCTTTCCCGGCATCGACCTTGTCTATGACGATGTGCATATGCATGGCAGTTTCAGGGAAAACGCCAAGCCCGGCAATATCTTCGAGCTGAACCATTGCCGCGAGGGACGCTTTGAGTGCGAGTTCGAAAAAGGCTCGTGCTATTTGGGACCCGGCGATCTGACCGTCTGCTGCAAGCCCGACAGCGGCTACGGCTCGAGCTTCCCGCTCGGATATTACAGAGGGATAACAATAGTCGTCGATGTCGATAAAACGCCCGAATGTCTCTCGTATGTCCTGGGCGATGTGAATGTCGATCCGAAGCAGCTGATGAGCCGCTTCTATGCCGGCGGCAGGGGATATATATCCCGCTCCGACCCGGCTATCGACCATATCTTCTCCGAGCTTTACAGCGGCGTCTCCGAGAATATCCGCAAAGGCTATTTCAAGGTCAAGATACTCGAGCTGTTCCTGTTCCTCAGCGAACTTGACCTTGAAAATGATTCCGGCAAAGACGACTTCGTTTCGAGGCCGCAGGTAACTCTCGCTAAAAGCGTCTGCGGCTATCTAACTGAGCATATGGACAGCCATGTGACTCTCGATACCCTCTGCGGGCTGTTCCACGCCTCCGGCACGAGCATTAAGAACAGCTTCCGCTCGGTTTACGGCGAATCGATATATTCTTATATCCGCACCCTCAAGATGCAGTCCGCAGCGCATATGCTGAAGACAACGGACAAGAGCGTGCTCGAGGTCGCGGGGGCGTTCGGTTATAACAACGGCTCGAAGTTCGCCAAGGCGTTCCGCGATGTCTGCGGCGTCTCGCCGAATGAATACCGCCAGTCGGCGGACAGATAAGTGTGCCCGAACGGAGTCGAAAAACGGACGCCGTTGTGATATAATATAAAAAAGAGTGATGCCGCAAGGCATTTACTTTTTAGACTGCGGTTAGCAACCGCTAACCAAAAGGAGCTGAATTATGAGCGTAGTGATAGTCGGCGGCAACGAGTGTATGGTCAGACGGTATGAGGATCTTTGCCGTGAATATTCGTGCAAGGCGAAGGTGTTCGCAAAGCCGGACAGGGGAATGCAGAATTTCGGCAATCCCGATCTTCTCGTGCTGTTTACCGGGACGATGTCCCACAAGATGCTGTCTATAGCCATGGGGCAGGCGAAAAAGAAGAATATCCCCGTGGCGCACAGCGCGACAAGCTCGGTCTCCGCGCTGAAAAATATACTCGATATCCACGCGAAAGGGGAGAAATAAAATGTCCGAAGATCTTGTGATATCCCAGTGCTCGCCGACCATGGCGGGGCTCAAAACCGGCAATCTTTTTACCTGTCCGATGGAGGATAAAAAGACGCTCAACGAGAGCATTCGCCGCATGAACATGAAGCTCGTCCCGCGCGGGGTGCGCCTGCTCCCGGTAAAATATCTCGAAAAGCGCGTGCTGATATATATGTATCGCCCCGACAGGCTCAGAGCCGATTTAAAAGACTCGCAGGCGCTCTCCATTCTCTCCGAAAAGGCTTATCCTATAGATAATGCCGACAAATGCGTCGCCGAGCTCGTCAGAAGAGTCAATTCTCAGGAGACTTTCCCGCATGAGATCGGGCTGTTCCTCGGCTATCCGTCCGAGGATGTCAACGGTTTCATAAAATACGGCGCGGACAAGGCGAAGTGCGTCGGCACATGGAGAGTCTACGGCGACGAGGAGGCGGCGAAGAAGAAATTCGCGCTCTATAAAAAGTGCACGAGAGTGTATAAGGACGCTTACCGCAGGCATAATTCGTTTGAAAGGCTCGTCGTAAACGGCGCGCGCTGACAATAAATCAAAATTCTGAAAGGCAGGTAAATTATTATGAGCAAAATAGCTGTTGTATATTGGAGCGGAACAGGCAACACGGAGTCCATGGCGGATGCCGTTGCGCAGGGCGCAAAAGACAAGGGCGCGGAGGTAAAGCTCTTCACCCCCGATTCGTTCAACGCCTCCATGGTCGATGAGTTCGACGCCATAGCTTTCGGCTGCCCCGCAATGGGCGCAGAGGTGCTTGAAGAAAGCGAGTTTGAGCCGATGTTCTCCGACTGCGAGAGCAAGCTCGGCGGCAAGAAAATCGCCCTCTTCGGCTCTTACGGCTGGGGCGACGGCGAGTGGATGAGAACATGGGAGGACACTTGCCGCGGCGACGGCGCGGAGGTAGTCTCCGAGCCGGTTATCTGCAACGAAGCTCCCGACGATTCAGCCCTCGATGAGTGCAAAGCCCTCGGCGCCGCGCTCGTATAAGACATAGCTCTCTTCATAGATTTGCTTCCATAGACAAACCGCGTCTGCTCCTAAATGCAGGCGCGGCTTGCTTTTTGCACACAATTATATTTATACATAAGAATAATACACACATCCGTACCGATAAAAGTGCGTTTCATACCGAGACTATAGACAAGAAAAATAAATATGCTATTATATACTTGAAAGAATTTCCAACGGCGGCATAAAAAGCACAAAATTACGCCGCCATAGGCTCCCCTGTAGGGGAGCTGTCGCGAAGCGACTGAGGGGTTAGCGCACTTCGCTCAATTTTTACACTGT
>DJQG01000098.1:0-12897 GCA_002438685.1 Ruminococcaceae bacterium UBA6392
CATATCTTGTCCGCATCGAGCTTGTTTTCGATGAAATACACCTCGAGCTGATGCTTGAAGAACTCGGTCATTGCCTCCTGAATGAACTTGTTCGTGATAGCTTTTTTCGTCTGGTTCTCATATGAAGCTATGGTCGAGAAGGACGAGATAACGAGCACGAGACAATCTTCGACATCCTGGAAATTTATCTTTGAATCGGACTTGAGATATTTTCCGCTCTTCTTTATATATGCATCTATCTGCGACACGAAAGCGGAGCGGACAGCTTTATCCGGTGCGCCGCCGTGTTCAAGGTAGCTCGAGTTGTGATAGAACTCTTTGAGCTGGACTTTGTTCGAGAAGCAGAGTGCTGCGTTTATTTTGAGCTTGTATTCGGGCTGATCCGCTCTGTCGCGTCCGACGCGCTCACCGCTCCAGGTGCAGATAGATGAAATGGCATTGTTGCCGACAACCTCTTTGAGATGGTCGGTTATACCGTTTTCATAGAAATATTCGAAGGTTTCAAACTTCGAGTCTTTCTGATTCCTGAGCACGAATTTGATGCCCGCGTTAACTATCGCCTGGCGGCGCATCATATCCTGAAAATATTCAAGCGGTATGTTTATATCAGTGAAGACATCGAGGTCGGGACGCCACTTTATGCGCGTGCCGGTGTCCTTTTTATTATACGGCTCCTTTATCATATCGCCGACCGGCTCGCCGCCTTTGAACTGCAGGTGATAGCAATAGCCGTTCGAATGAACCTCTGCCTCCATATACTCCGAGGCATACTGCGTGGCGCAAAGACCGAGTCCGTTTGTTCCGAGCGAGTACTCGTAGCTTCCGCCATCGTTGGTGTTATACTTTCCTCCGGCATACAGCTCACAGAACAGGAGCTTCCAGTTATACTCATTCTCCCTGCGGTTGAACTCGACCGGTATACCGCGCCCGTAGTCCTGAACCTCTATGGACTTATCCTCAAAGCGGGTGACGGTAATCGTATTGCCGAAGCCCTCGCGCGCCTCGTCAACGGAGTTTGAGATTATTTCAAACACCGAGTGCTCGCAGCCCTCGATACCGTTTGAGCCGAAAATAACCGACGGTTTTTTTCGCACTCTGTCGGCGCCTTTGAGCATTTCAATGCTGTCGTCACCGTATTCTTCTCTCTTTTTGACTTTTGCCATTGAGTTATCCCCCGACCGATTGTTACGCATTATTTTGTATCATACATATTTGATTATACACCATATATTGGCTTTTTGTCAATGAATATCAATGGGTATAGAAAAAGACAGACCGCGCAATCGCACACAGTCTGTCGAATAAAATTATGATTTGTTACGCCTTTTTCTTCCTCTTGAACACATCTGCGGGAAGCTGGGCGAGGACTATTGCGACGAACATGATGATGCAGCCGCTGAGTTCTCTTACGGACATTTTCTGATTTATCAGCACCCACGCGAATATGACGGCGAACACAGATTCAAGGCACAGCAGGAGCGAAGCGACCGTGGGGTCGGAATCGCGCTGACCGAGGGTCTGGAAAGTGAATGCCACTCCGCAGGACAAAATACCTGTGTAGAGCAGATAGGGTGCTGCGCTCATTATGGCGTGGATACTCGGCTTTTCAAAGATAAACATAAGAATGACGGATATTATGCCCGAGACAAAGAACTGTGCGCACGAGAGCTTGACTCCGTCGACTATTGCCGAATATTTGTCGATAACAAGAATATGTATCGCGAAGCCGACCGAGCAAGCGAGAGCGAGCAATTCGCCCTTGCCGAAAGTCGCCTTGCCGCCTGCGCACAGCAGATAGAGTCCGACAATGCCGAGCCCGACGCCTATCCACACGGGAAGACTGACGCGCTTTTTGAAGAAAACGAGGCTGATTATCGGCACGAGGAGCATATAGAGCGCGGTTATAAAGCCGACCTTGCCGACAGTTGTATAGCCGAACGCCGCCTGCTGAAGATTGCTCGCCACGCAGAGAACCGTTCCGCAGACAAGTCCGCCTACAATAAGATTCTTTCTGTCTTTTTTCTTCTCTTCGGGCGTTTTCTGTTCGGCTGAGCCGAGCTTTTTGTTTTTTGATTTTTGAACTCCCGACATTATTGCAATGACCGGCAGGAGCACCGTGCCGCCCATAATCATTCTTATGCCGTTGAAGGTCAGAGTTCCGATCACTTCGAGTCCCTCGCTCTGAGCCACAAACGACAGTCCCCATATAACGGCGGCGAGAATGAGAAAGATGCCGCCTTTAAGCTGTCCTTTTTTCGTTGTTATCACTCCACTGAAGTTTTCCGAAATATGATAGCACAAAGGCAAATAACAAAAATCGGATTTTGGAATAAAATGTAATTTTCAAAAAGATTTTCGGTTTATCTCTCCGCGAGCGGAAGTATTGAGCCGATATCAGTTAATTGAAAGTCCCCCGCCTCCTCCGCACGCACGCCGAACGAAGAGAGAAAGGCTCTGATTTTTTCGCCGTCCCTGTGAGATTCGAGCGAGCCGTTGAAGAGCATTATATCGGGCGCAATGAGCCCGCAGCATCCGCCGATAAAGCCGTATTCGCGCCCGGGCAAAGTGATATCGCCCTTTGAGACAAGCAATACGGCAAGTCCGTTTTTTTCGGCCGCCGAGGCTATTGACACATCATCGGTAATTATCGCGCTTTCCGTTACAGGCACTACCGAGCATTTTGTGTATCCCTGGCGCACAGGTATTAAAGTCCGCCCGGAAAAGTCAATGTTTTTGCAGACGGTCTTGGGATTGAGCATCGCATAATTGCCGAAAAGCGCGGCATTGAGCGGCACATCGGCAGGATATTTATCGCCGAGCGGAGTGTCTAGAATCTGCACATTGAAGTCAAGTTCAATGAGCTTTTCTATATTTTCACGCTGTTCGCGGCTAAGCATAATTTTTCGCCCGCCGAGATGCAACAAATGCAAATCGGCGTGGGCGGCTGTACCGTCGGTTATCGCGGCGCACGGCAGGATATCGAGCACGCCGATACCGCGCGAGAGAAGATATTCTTTTGCTTTCACTGCGCCGACGCTCACCGCGGCGAGGGCGATTCCCCTCTTCGGCAGGTTCGGCGATTCTATCGGGGTCATAAATTTCATCAGTCAACGCAGTTCGCGAACGCCTCATAGACATTCTTGACGCCGATGACCTCTATCTCCTTTTTGAGCTTGTCCGGCACGGATTTGAAATTGTGGCGCGGGATGATGCAGGTTTTGAAGCCGAGCCGAGCCGCCTCTTTTATGCGCTGCTCGCAGTGGTTGACGGAGCGGATCTCGCCGCCGAGTCCTATCTCGCCGAAAGCGAGCACATCGTCCCTTATCGGGACATCCTTGAGGCTCGAAATGAGCGCCAGAGCGACAGAGAGGTCGGTCGCGGGCTCATCGAGCTTGAGTCCACCGATGACATTTATATATGCATCCATAGTGCCGAAGAAATAGCCCGCTCGCTTTTCGAGGACGGCTAAGAGCATAGCCATGCGGCTGTAATCAAAGCCGGTCGCCATGCGACGGGGATTGCCGAAGCTCGATGCGCTGACAAGAGCCTGAACCTCGGCGAGTATCGGGCGGGTTCCCTCCATGGCGCAGGCGATGCAGGTGCCCGAAGTGTTCTTCGGTCTGCCTGAGATCAGCATAAGGGACGGATTCTCGACCTGAGAAAGTCCGCTGTCGAGCATCTCAAAAACGCCTATCTCATTCGTCGAACCGTAGCGGTTCTTGACGGCGCGGAGGATTCTGTAAGACATATTGCGGTCGCCCTCGAAATAGAGCACCGCGTCAACTATATGTTCGAGCACCTTGGGACCCGCAATGTTGCCGTCCTTGTTGACATGACCGACGACTATAATCGGAATATTGCTGTTCTTCGCAGTGCGCATGAACATCGAAGTCGATTCGCGCACCTGAGTGACGCTGCCCGCAGAGGAGCTGAGGTCGCTTATGACCATAGTCTGTATCGAGTCGATGATAACAAGCCCGGGCTTGTTGATATTTATATACTCGCATATAGCCTGAACATCGGTCTGGCTCATGAGAGTGAGGGTCGGGCTTGTGACCCCGAGCCTGTCCGCGCGGAGCTTTATCTGATATACCGACTCCTCGCCCGAGACATAGAGAATATCGAGATCCTTGCCGATATACTGGCATATTTGAAGAAGAATCGTCGATTTGCCTATGCCGGGGTCGCCGCTCAGGAGCACCAGCGAACCTTTGACTATTCCGCCGCCGAGGACGCGGTCGAGCTCGGTGAGCCCTGTCTGATAGCGTATCTCCTCATCGGCGGTTATCTCGCTGAGAGCATATGTTTTGACGCTCCGTGCGCTCGCGCCGCTCTTGGACGCCGGAGCGGCGGGCGCTTTTATTTCCTCGTTCATGGTGTTCCACTCGCCGCAGCCCGGGCAGCAGCCGAACCATTTCGGACTTTCATAGCCGCATTCGGAACAGATATAGACCGATTTTGCCTTGCCTGCCATTTTATGTTACCTCCGTCAGTTTTTCGTCTTGTTTTAAATAGTCTGTTATACCGCACATAACCGAAAAAGCCATGGCGTTCTGATAATTATCGTCTTTCAGTTTCAGCGTCTCAGCGGCGTTCGAGAGAAAGCCGCACTCGACCATAACCGCCGGAGACTTCGCATGATAGAGCAGATATATCTCAGTGCCTGTGCGCTTGACGGCGCGCTGATTCTGAGGCTGGATAAGCAAGCGGATATCCTGCTGAATCGCCTTTGCCAGTTTTTCGCTCTCCGGGTTGTTTTTTGAATAGAACACCTGCGCACCGCTGTAGGACGGGCCGCCGTAGTGGTTCTGATGTATGCTCACGAACAGGGCATCGGGCGTCTGTTCGATGATTTTCATTCTGTTTTTTATATCCGAGACTTTTTGCTGACGCACGGTTTTTGCGGAGTCGTCGGCTATATCATCGTCCGTTTCGCGGGTCATGATGACATTGTAGCCCGCTGTGTCTAGCATATCACGCAGCTTCAGGGCTATGGACAGATTTATATCTTTTTCGACCGTTCCGTCCGCCGCAGTCGCGCCGCCGTCCATGCCGCCGTGACCTGCGTCAACGATAATTGTCACGGTGCGAAGCGCATTTGAAGAGACCCTGCGCGCATATCCGGAGCCGCGCGAGGATATCATCACGAAGCATATAACCATTATTACAACCGCCGCCGCGATACAGAGAGCGACGAGTCTTGAACGCTTTTTGAAATTTATCACCATACCGACACCCCCACAAAAGAATATGCGAAGAGTCGCAGCATTATTAGAACAGCGGCGGGCAAAATAGGAAAAAGGAGCTGAGAAAATGAAAGGAATAACAAAAATTATCGGCGGTCTCGCCATCGGGACAGTCAACTCCGCACTCGGAGCCGGCGGCGGGATGATTGCCGTGCCTATGCTCAGAAAGAGCGGAATGGAGCAAAACAGAGCGCAGGCAAACGCGGTGGCGCTCATTATGCTGCTGACCGCGGCGAGCGCTGGGATATATATTTACACAGGGAAAGTCACCTTCGGCGACGCGCTCCCCTATCTCCCGGCGGGGCTTATCGGAAGCGTTCTCGGTTCTTTCATTCTGCCGAAGATACCGACGAAAATACTCGGCAAGATTTTTGCCCTTTTCATGCTCTGGGCGGGAGTGAGGATGCTGATGCGATGAAGACTATATTGGCAGCTTTTTTCTCGGGTCTCGCCGGCAGTCTCGGGCTCGGCGGAGGCGGAGTGCTTGTGCTCTATCTCGTGCTCGCACTCGGCATGCCGCAGCTCAAGGCACAGGGCATAAATCTATTATTTTTCATCCCCTGCGCGGTGCTTTCGAGCATAGTTTATTCATTCAAAAAGCTCATCGACTGGAAAAGCGTTCTGCTCTTTGCCGCAGGCGGTCTGCCGGGAGTTTTGCTCGGCAGTCTCGCGGTATCGCACATAAACAGCAATATTCCCGGGAAAATATTCGGCGGATTTCTGCTGCTCATGGGCATAAAGGAGCTGTTCAGGAAAGGTGATTGATGCGCCGATAGTCGAGATAATCCTGGAGAATCATCACGGCGCTGACGGCATCGACGACAGCCTTACGCTTCTTGCCGCGCGTGTTTGTAACATTCAGGGCATTATGCGCCGAAACCGTTGTCAGGCGTTCGTCGCGCATCACGGTCTCTATGCCCGAAAACTCGGTCAGAGCCGCCGCAAAATCCTCGCAGCGCTGAGCGCGTTCGCCGTAGGTGCCGTCCATATTGACGGGCAGACCGACGACTATAAGCTCCGCCTTTTTCTCTTTGGCTATCTCTGTTATTTTTTCAATCAGCGGCTCGGATTCTTTTTCTGTTATAACGGTCACGGGAGACGCCAAAAATTCGGTCTTGTCGCAGACGGCTATGCCCGTTCGCGTATCTCCGTAATCTACCGACAGGATTATCATAAAATACCTCTTAATTAAAAAATTAGCCGCACCTTTATCGGGTGCGGCCGTTTATATATTTTTTCGCCGCAGGCTGAGTTTAATCGTCCGAACGCGAGCTTGTCGGAAGGATGGATTCGATAATATTGCTGACCGCCTCGCCGACTCCGCTGACGACCTCGCTGACGGATCCGCCGCCGCATGCGGTGCACTCGGCGGGCATTGCGGACTTCTTGTAATATCCCTTTGCGGTCTCTTTGCACGAGGGCGAAGCGAGAAGTCCGGTCTTCTTGCAGTAGTTTTTCTCCTCGACCTTGCCGGTCTTGGGAAACTCCTTGACGGGCAGGTTCGCGTGAATGCGGTCGAGCAGCTCGATATAAACTCGTCCGGAAGCACTGTATCTGAACGGAATGACCTTGGGCTTATCGTAGCCGAGCCAGACTGCGCAGACATAATAGGGCGTGCCGCCGGCTATCCAGCTGTCCTTGGTGTCACTCGTGGTACCGGTCTTGCTCATCAGCTCGAACTTGCCGAGATTCTTGCTCTTGCGGAAATCTCTTGCCGGAACAGTCTTGAGCAGTTCGCGCATGACCTCTGCGGTATCCTCGCTGAGAACTCTCTCGGGCTCGGACTTCGTTTCGAGCAGGACTTCCGTACCCGTGGCGTTGGTAACTTTATAGTAGCAATAGGGCTCATAGTAATAGCCGTTGTTGCCGAACACGGCATATGCCGCCGCCATTTCAACGGTCGTGACGCCGTTTGTCAGAGCGCCGGTTGCAAGGGGCGCGATATTCGCATCCGCAGAATCATCGAGAGTTGTCAGGTGGAACGTCTTTTTCATGAAGTTATAGGCTTCGTTGACGCCGAGCATCTCCGTAATTATTCTGACGGGCACGGTATTGAACGACTTCTGGATAGCATACTGGACGGTTATCTCTTTCTTGCTTCCGTTCGTGCCGTCCGCATTCTGCGGCCAGAGCTTGCCGTTTTGATAGATCGAGTAGTCGAGAATCATGCTCGACCAGTTGATGTAGTTCTTCTCGAGCGCGAGAGAATAGGTCGAAAGGGGCTTTATGGACGAACCGGGCTGTCTCGGGGACTCGGACGCTCTGTTGAGGCAGAGGTTGCCGTTCTTTTCGCCCGCCTGTCCGACTATGCCGACGATTCTGCCCTCATAGTCCATGACGGTTGCCGCGGACTGAGCTGCGGGATGCTCGGCGGTGTCCGCCTCCTTATCGAAAGCGATCCTGTTTGAATATACGGTGTTGAGAACTTCCTGAACATCGGGGTTGGCGGCGGAATATATCTTGAGTCCGCCGTAGTTTATCTTCTCCATCGCCTGGCGATAGGTGTAGCCGTATTTGCTCATCAGATCCTTGCAGACGGTCTTGATGACATAATCGACATAGAAATCCTGATATTCTTTCTCTGTGTTCTTGTCCTCGGTAGTGGTCTTGGTCTTGCCCGGCTTCGGGACATAGCCCTCGCTGTTTGTGAACACGAGCTTATAGTTGACCGCCTCTTCGTATTCCTCTTTGCTTATCGCCTTTTCCTCGAGCATATATTTTAGGCAGAGTTCCTGACGCGTTTTATTCGCCTCGGGGTTGAGCAGAGGGTTATACTTCGTCGGAGCTTTTGTTATGACCGCAAGGGTAGCGCACTCGGCGAGGTTGAGCTCGCTGACATCCTTGCCGAAATAAGTCTCACTCGCGGTCTGGACGCCGTAGCATCCGTTGCCGAGATAAAGGGTGTTGAGATAAGCTTCAAGGATAGCGTCCTTGCTGTAGTGCTGCTCAAGATTCAGAGCGCGCTCTATCTCCTTGAACTTTCGGACGACCGTGACCTCCTTGTCGTTGGTCAGGTTCTTGACGAGCTGCTGAGTTATTGTCGAGCCGCCGCCGGTCGAAAGTCCCGTCGCCGCGCCGAAAGTGCGCAGCCAGTCGACGCCGTGATGCTTCTCAAAGCGCTTGTCCTCAAGGCAGATGAAAGCGTTTTTGAGATTTTCCGGCATCTTGTCGAAATCGACCCATATTCTGTTCTCCTCGCCGTGGAGCTGAGCCATTTCAACAAGCTCGTTGTTGCTGTCATAGGCATAGACGAATGAGGTCTGGTTCTGATTCGCCTTGTAGTCGTCGAGGTTTATCGCAATCTCGCCGTGGGCAAAAGACACGATATTGAAGAAAACATAACCTCCGATTATCGCCGCGGTGAGCATACCGACGACGAGCACGCAGAGGATAACCAGAAGAGCTATCCTGCCGGCTTTTTTATTCGGCTTTTTATTCTTCTTTTTGGAAGATGTTTTAGCTGTTCCCATCTTTTTCGATGCGTTTCGGGAGCTGTTTGCCATCCGTGCGCCTCCTTCACATTACAATCCAGTCAAAAATTATAGCATACTTTTTGCAAAAAGTTTAGCCTAAATCCAAATATTCTCACTATTTTGTAAAATCAAAACAATAGCAGTGTATAAAACAGCGTATAAAAACGCGCGAAAGGGGCAAAAATCACCACGAAAGCAAAAAACAAGCCTGCGGAAAGGAAAAGGAAAGATGAAAACCACGATAAAAAGCATCACCGTTGCCCTTGCGTTCTGCGCCGCGGCGTTTCTGACTGTCTCGGCTATAATCGAAAACACCGCGCCTGACGGGAGCGAAAAATACATCATGCGCGACTACAACGGCAGGATAGCGGTGTTCATCTACGGCGAGGACAAGCCTCAGGAGGTATTCGATGTTTTCACATCCTCCCTGCCCCGCGGCGAAGCCGAGCGCATCTACAAGGGAATAACGGTCGAGGGCGACGAAGCACTTCAAAAGCTGATAGAAGATTTCACAGGGTAGCTAAAAACAAAAGCGGCTGTCATCATCACACAGACACCGAGCCTCATGATGAACAGCCGCATTCTATTTTTATTGACGATATTTATTCGCCCTTATCAAACATATCGTTAAGCTGGGCGCACACGGCGGACATTCTGCCGATACGCTCGCGGAGAATCGTTTCGGCTTTCTTCTGCGCCTCAGCGACTATTGCGTTCGCCTGCTCCTGCGCTTCGGCAACTGTCTTCTGCGCCTGGCTGCGCGCGGCGGTGACTATTGCATCCGACTGACCGCGAGCCGACTCATTGCTCACTTCGAGCAGGCTCTTCTGCGCCTCAAGGTCGGATATCTCCTTTTTGAGAGCCTTCTTCCTACTCTCTGCGGCGTTGAGCTCGTCAATCATATATCTGCCCTGATCATCTCTGAGCTTTTCGAGGCGTTTTATATGCTTTGCAAACGCCACACAGTTGTTATATAAACTGCGGTTCTGCGTTCTGAGCGCTTCTATCTCTTCGCTCGAAGCCGCTTCTCCCGCGGGAGCTTCGGCGCGCTTTTCAAGCTCCGAACCCCAGGCGTAAATTTTATTGTATTCCTCCTGCAGCATCGAGATATATGCATCCGTTGCCGCAATATCGTACCCCTTTTCAACTATGGGGAGTTTCATCTTTCCTTCCACTTCTGTCATCCCTTCCCAAAAATCAGCTGTTTCTCTTTGCTATATCAACAAGGTTTTTGTAGCTTATCGCCATCGACTCGCGCGGGTCGATATCGCAGATGTCCTGCTCGATAACGATATATCCGACACCCGAATCCCTGCACGCGCGGTAGCACTCATCGAGATTGAGGTTACCCGTGCCTATCTCGGCGAAATCGGGCTTGTTCTCGCTGTTGATTTTATAATCCTTGAAGTGGCAGACCTTCATTCTGCCGCTGAGGCGATTAATGAAATCCGCCGGATCGCCGCCGCCGTACTGAACCCAATATGTGTCCATGATGAGGCCGAACAGCTCAGGGTCGGTGTCGTCGATAAGCATATCTATAACGCGCCTGCCATTATATTTCTTGAACTCGAAGGCGTGGTTATGATAGGCAAAGTGCATCCCCATATCGCGAAGCTTTTTCGCGAGCTCGCCCGTGAGCTTTATAAACTCGCGCACGCCCTCTTCGCTGCCGCTGTATTCCCCCGGCATGCAGCCGACTCCGAGCGTGTCGCAGTGGATCATCTTATGCTCCCTGACAACAGCTTCGGTATCGCTGAGCATGCGGTCGAACGAAGTGTGCGTGACGCAGACATCCATATTGTACTTATCAACAAGATACGCGACCTTCTCCGGCTCGATAGGTCCGATAGCGGAAATCTGAATCGTGTTGATGCCGATAGAATCAAGATAAGCAAAAGTCTTTTCGGCATCTTCATAATTCTGTATGTAATCGCGTAAAGTATAGAGCTGCGCGCCGAGTTTGATATCCGACACGAGAGCACCTCCGTTCCCAATTTTTCTACAGATTATTATATTATAGCCGTCCCGAAGTTTCAAGTGAATTTACAAAAAAAGCCCGGACTTGCAAACTCCGGCAAACCGCGAATATATATATTCTACGGGAGGCGGTGCTGTGTTCGGTTGGTTTTTGCAGTTATTTTCAAACGGATTCCTCTTTTTTATCCTGCATCTGAGCCAGCCGGGCTCATTTGCACCGCCGCTGAGTGCGGCGCAGGAGCGCGAGGCTCTTTCCAAAATGCACGCGGGCGACAAATCGGCGCGCAGCGAACTCATTGAGCACAACCTGCGGCTCGTGGCGCACATAGTCAAGAAATACTACGCCGCATATTCGGATCAGGACGATCTTATCTCGATAGGCACGGTCGGGCTGATAAAGGCCATAGACTCGTTCAAGCCCGACAAGGGCACGCGCCTTGCGACATACGCTGCAAAGTGTGTTGAGAACGAGATATTGATGCACTTTCGCTCGATGAAAAAAAGCGCGCACGACATCTCGCTCGAAGACCCGATCGACAGCGACAGCGAGGGAAACCCGCTCACGCTAATGGATATTATCTGCACGCCGGACTGCATCGCAGACGATCTTGATCTAAAAATAAAGAGCGAGAAGCTGCGCGGACTCGTCATCGGCATACCCGACCCGCGCGAAAGGGCGATAATCGTCATGCGCTACGGGCTCGACGGCAACGAGCCGCTGACCCAGCGCGAGATAGCGTCGATGATGAATATCTCCCGCTCATATGTCAGCAGGATAGAAAAGCGCGCGCTCGAAAGGCTCGAAAAAGGAATGAAACAGCCGTGAGAATCATCCCACGGCTGCATTTTTATTTTATAATGTCGTTATCCTTGATGTACTTCACAGTTTCATCAACGGTTGTAAACGCAAGGGCGACCGAAGTATCGGCGGCTCCATAATAGATAGCTATTCTGCCGCTCTCGGCGTCCGCGAGCGCGGCGCACGGGAACACGACATTCGGCACATCGCCGACGCATTCGTAGAGCTCATGGGGAGCCAGCAGGAAGCTGTCCGCGCGGTGAAGCACCTTCCACGGCTCATTTTTATCGAGGATGGCGGCGCCCATGCTGTAAGTGAAGCCGTTGCAGCTCGTGAGCACGCCGTGATAGAACATGAGCCAGCCCTCGTCAATCTCAATGGGAGTCGGACCCGCGCCGACCTTTGTAGCCTCCCAGTTCTCGACCGGGCTCATAACAAAACGGTGCTTGCCCCAATAGGTGAGGTCTTTTGACCGGCTGATAAATATATCGCCGTAAGGGGTGTGTCCCCTGTCGCACGGGCGAATGAGCAGAAGATACTCGCCGTTCACCTTGCGCGGGAAAAGAACGCCGTTGCGGGCGACGGGATAGCAGGCATCCTCAAGCTGAGTCCAGCTCCTGAAATCCTCTGTATATGCTATGCCGATGGTTGTGCCGTGAGGGGTGAGATTGACCCACGACAGATAATATTTTCCGTCAAGCTCACACAGGCGCGGATCGTAGCCGTCGAAGATATATTTATCCTCCAGCTCCCAGTTTATCGCGTCTTTGCTGAAGCCGACAACGAGCTTCTGGGCACGCGAGCGGATATCCGCCCTGAAAACTCCGGCAAAACCCGAGCCGTAAGGCACAACAGCGGAGTTAAAAATGCTGTTCGCCATATGCAGATTGTCGCGGGTGATAACGGGGTTGCCGCTGTAACGCCACACGGGGTATTCATATCCTGCGGGTTTATCCTCCCACGGGATGTTTGGTATGTTTGTTCCGATTATTTTTGCCATATCCGACTCTCCTTCCGTCCTTTAGATTTTAGCATAGAGAGAGACAAAAAGTAAAGAGAAAGAACGGAAATGAGGAAGAAAGTAAAAAAGTGGCGAATATTTAAAAAAAGTTTGAAAAAAGACTTGCCAAATCGCTTTTCTTGTGGTATTATTGATGAGCTTTCCGGGTGTGGCGCAGCTGGGCGAGGAGAAATGCCGCCGCCTGTGGCGGATGAAGGCATTGCTCCGAGGTGAAGAAACAAGGAGCGGAACGAGCGCTCCAAGCGAAGTACCGCGACTATGTTTCTGAAGGAAGCGCCGCGACTATTAGCAAAAAGCCGACAAGTGGGAAGCAAACTAAAATTCAGGTACAACCGGGTGTGGCGCAGCTGGTAGCGCGCTTGACTGGGGGTCAAGAGGCCG
>DJQG01000098.1:12904-16630 GCA_002438685.1 Ruminococcaceae bacterium UBA6392
CAAGTCTCGCCACTCGGACCAGTTAAAGAAAAAAGCTCGTAATCGTTGAGATTGCGGGCTTTTTCTTTATCTACTTCAAATTATCAAGAGGACTGTAATTGCTGAAATTGACTACCGTTTTAGCCTGTGTCAAATGGACATACTTTTTAACCATATCAAGCGTAGTATGTCCGAGAATCTGTTGCAAAGCGTAGATATTACCGCCGTTTTCAAGATAAGAAGTTGCAAAAGTATGCCGTAACAAGTGCGGATAAATTCGGCGAGTCAATGAGCCTTGAGCGACTTTTTGAGCCTGTAGGGTCTTAAAAACTCGAGCTATCGTTGAACTTGTAATCGGTCTCCCCTGCTTCGTGAGAAACAATGCTTCACTATCAATATCAATCGGTCTGAGGTTGATATACTTTATCAAATACCGCTTTGATTTGTTGCCGAGCGGAACAAGACGCTGTTTGTTTCCTTTTCCATTGATAACGGCATAGCCCTCGAATATATGCACATCAGACACTTTTAAACGAATGACTTCACCACGACGAAGACCGCTATCAAGCATAAGCGCACAAATACAATAATTCCGAAGTCCTTGAATATTCTTTGTGTCGAAACATGAGAAAATGAATTTAATCTCAGCAGGATTGAGAATATCAATAGTTTTTCGCTGTGCTTTCGGAAGCTTTAATTTGTCGCTAAGATTGAGAGCTGTGTAATCTTCCTCAAAAAGCCAATGCAAATAGGCTTTAATGCCCTTTATGTATGTTTTGTAACTGTTATCACAAATACCGCGCCTACGAAGAAACAGAGCGTATTTTCGCAATATTTCAGCGTTCAACAAATGAATATCCATATCAGCACCGATATAACTAATCATAGGTGAAACACAATTTCTGTAATAAGCAACTGTTTTCTGTGAATTTCCCTTTATCTGTTGAGTAATCAAAAACTCATCAAATGTATTTTGCAAAGTCATTTTGTATCACCCATTCAAATATTTTAAAACTCAGACGATAGAATCAATGAGTTCTTTAAGCTTTGATTCAGAATATGGAAATTCAGCCTTTGAGCAGTATTCATTATGAAAATCATAATCAACAGGATTGATAAGCGTACCTCTTTTAATCTGCTGTGCCCTTTTCAGTCCTCGACTGTGATAAAACATATGAGCATTTAACTCTGTAACGCTTGAAGCTAAATCTTTGTTAATGTACTTTGTTATGTACTTGCTTACTGCTTCATGATTGCGAATAGGTTCGAGGTCACAAAAGCCGAACTTATCAGCATATGGAATCCAGTTGTAAACCGTATCACCGTTTAGAACTTTTTGTGCAAGTTTCTTTCCCATGCGGTCACCGACAACAAATTGCTTTAAATGTGAAACTGGTAAACCACTAATCAATCCGTGTATATGCCAGCTAATACTATCACTATGGCGTTCGGGAACTAACAAAAAACCAATCTTAATACCGTATTTTTTTGCGTAGTCTCTGAACCATTGTGTGAGGTCTTTATGAAATTTATTTAAATCTGTGCGGTCATACTTTGAAGAATCAATTGTACCCGTAAAGAAGAAATCCCACGGATTACAGCAAGCAAGCTCATAGATTGTATTTTTAGCTCTTGTGATGTTACCAGAACATTTAACATCATTTACAGAACAACGAGAAGAAAACTTCTTTTCTTCACATTCAACATCAGAATTTCTAACACAACCCAAGGTACTAAGAACAATTTTTTGATGTTCACCGAAGCCGAGAAGCTTGAGAAATGTCTGATTGTGTTTAAATTTAGGTTCTTTAAGTGGCATTTACACTCCTTTGTAACAGCAAGAATTATCTGTATTTCCCGTAATATGATATATAGTCAAGTAATAGAGACACGGGTCTGTGCGTTGCCCCCTCAGATTCTGAGGGGAGCAAACGCACCCCCGAACAACGAACACGGCACTGGCAGAAATGAGCAAATATTCAATGCCGAGAGAAGTAATCAATCAGCGGGTTCGCGATGTGGAACAAAATCATCAACCAAAACAACAATCTGTTTATCATCAATATGTTCAACTGAACTATGAACAGCAGAATACAAAGCACGATTAATACGCATTAAACTATGCTCTTCACCATAAAAAGCGCGGATAAATTTGCACGACAAATCAAGCGGTAGCAATAATTCTCCTGCTGTTGAATGTGACATTTTCAAAACTACCCTGCGATGTGGATTTTTCATAAAACAATTTCCTTTCCTTTTCTGTTGCAGGAATAGCGAAAACGAGGTATAATATATTTACCTTGCAGGGCTATTCCTGTTTTGGGTGAATGGTAACGGTGAGCCGCCAAGCTTTGTGCCGTTACCGTTTTTTTATGCCCTCTTATCGAATATCACCTCTTGATTTTCATTAAACCAGTTAAGAACATCATCAAGGGTATAGCGAATGATTTTCGAGCCGAATTGATAATACGGCATACCATTTTTACGACACTTCCAGAGAAAAACGCGGTCAACCTTTAAGATTTCACACAATTCATCTTGAGTTAAAAACATAGGCATAAGAACAGCTCCTTAACAAAATTACGCTTTTCGCGTTACTAATAGTATATATTGTGTTTCTTGCGTTGTCAACAGTTTTTACGCGTTTCGCGTACATAATGTTAATGCGCTAAACTTCAAGCTTTCAAAAAAGTATGAAGTATATTAAAATATGTACAGAGGTGAAACGAAAATGAGGTATGAAACAACAGTACGCTATAGAGATAAATTCGTTAAATTCAAAGTAACAAGAAAAGAAATATCTGGAGATTTTGAACTACCCCAATTTATCAAGGCAGTAAGAGAATCATATAAAGCAACATTAGAAGAAGTTCATATGATAACCGACTTTCCAGTTGATGAATGTAAAAAAATGGAAAACGGCGAACTTGTAATAACCAAAGCATTCCTAACCAATTTCGCGGCAGGATACAAAATTCCAAGTAAGATAGTAAGAATAGCAAGCGATGATATACCGAACGAAAACTACGAATTAACAAGCAGACTTTACGAACTGCGAACAAGAGCAAACAAAACACAAGGCGAGATAGCAAAAGAAATTGGCGTTGCAAGAACTACTTATGCTTGCTATGAATCAGGGCAAAACGAACCCGACCTCAAAACGCTTTTAAAAATAGCCGACTTATACAAAGTTTCTTTAGACTATTTAGCAGGAAGATATTAAAAAAGCACCGCCACAAAAATGTGACAGGCTCAATTTCTGCTAATATACTATCTAAATCAAGTTAATATAAATACCGTTTTCCGTATATGTTCACCCCTATTAGATAATAGGTGAACGGCATTACACAATTACACAAGTTAGCCTAAAGGGTAATACTAAGCCTTTAGGCTACCGAACGCATTTTTACATTGAGAAAACCGAAAGCCCCTGCAACAAGGCGGGAAAACGCCTACGGCGTGGGCTGACAATGGTGGCAGGCTACTAACTTTTCACATTCGGAGTGCACGGAAACCCGCAGATACTTTTCAGCATATCGAAGCAAGGTAATTCGGCAGGCGCGTTCCGCGCCCTATTTTAGATTCTGACACAGGGGGAAAGTGAGTTCCACGCTCTAAGCTTCTGCACCCTGTACCCGCTTTATATACTACAACGCACGCACAAAAAGTACTGATATTTGTGGGTAATATCAAGTAATATTTCAACTACACTACACCGGGGATTGCTGGGGGTCAAGAGGCCGTGAG
>DJQG01000098.1:16783-16951 GCA_002438685.1 Ruminococcaceae bacterium UBA6392
AACGCCTAAAAACGCTCAAAAAGTGCAGAGTAAATGCAGAGTATTACGAACTAAACCAGCTAAAAATATATAGGAAATCCCGGAACGTCGCTATTGGTATTCCGGGATTTTTCGTTTTACGCTCAGATTTCAAAGTCAACACACTATACGCTTTTACGGATATCTTTT
>DJQG01000134.1 GCA_002438685.1 Ruminococcaceae bacterium UBA6392
CGCAAGGCAGTAGGCGTATATATAAAACACATGCCCCGCGAGGAATGCGAGTCCGCCGCTCAGCGTGAACGGCATCTTCGGCGGCAGATGCAGAAGAAAATCGCCGCACGAGCCGAGCAGAAGTCCTATAAGAATATAGTGCGCGTAGTCGCTGCGGTTCTGAGCTATCACGCTCGCGAGAACTCCCGCCGCGACGAAAAGGGTCGCACATATGGTTTTGAGTATCTGTGACTTTGTGCAGCGCCCGTTTCTTGAGGCCTTGAGGAACCACGGGACGAAAATAAATTCGAGTCCCGCCGCGATTCCGAAGCATATTTTGAACAAGGTTGACATTTATCTCATCTCCAGGCGGCCGAACAGCTTTGGCTCGAGCAGAGTGTAGTGTCTGCGCAGAATATTGCCGCAGATGTCGGCTATTGTTTCGTTTTCTATCATGTCGCCCGTGCCCTGCGCGATGGATTCGGCGATGTTGCACAGATCCGGGCAGGAGGTCGGGATGACGGTAACTTTGTTGCCGTTGAAACGGAAAGAGAAGCGGCGCTCGGATATGGATTCGTTTGCGCGGATCCATATTGTGAATGTGTCGCTGTCCTCCCATCTCGCGGACGAGACGGCGGTGAAATCAAGTCCCGCCAGGTGCATCTTCGATTTGCGGTATTTGCCGTCGAGTCCGCTGACTATCGTGTTTCTGACTTTTCCCTCGCTCCATGTGAAGCGGCATTCGTTCTCGGAGAAGTCAAGGTTTATCTTGTCTATATTGCCCGCGCGGTCAGCCGACATATAGACGACCGCCGTCGGCAGGACGCTCACGGGGAAGCCCGCAACATCGAGCACGGGGTTATAGAGCATATGTATCGTCGAATACGACAGCTTCTTTTCGAGCACGGGGTTGCGCCTGCCGGCGGTGAGCACGGGCAGGGGAGTGAGCGTCATGGGCAGGGTGGTCTGCTCCGGCTCATCCTTCGGCTCGATGAAGCCCTCGGGGAAGTGTCTCCACAGGCAGTCGCGCGTCTTTTGCTCAAAGACCTCGCTGCAGGTGGTGATGATATTTGCGTCGTATTCCGGCAGGACGATGCCGAACTGCGAGAACATACCGTCCGCGCGGTAAGAGCCGGGGAAGTGGCAGCACCAGAAGTTGAAGCCGTATCCGACGCAGGAGTCGATCTGCTGCGAGCTCTTGCTTGAGTTGTCTGCCTGAGCCTTGCCCGCTTCGCGCGCCCAGAACTCGGGGATGACCTGCTTGCCCTGATATTTTCCGCCGTGGCTCATGCAGTCGATGACCTTGGCGAGCTCTTCTGTTGTTATGAACAGACCCCAGCCTCCTGCCTCAAGACCGTTCGGGTCGGTCTCCCATGCGGGATTCTCTCTGATGCCCAGAGGCTTGAACAGACGCGGCGCGAGATATTCGCGCACGGTCATGCCCGTAAGCTTTTTGATTATGGCGCAGAGGACATAGCAGTTTTCGCTGATGTACTTCCAGCCCTCGCCCGGGGCGAACGCCCAGCGCGCACTGAAAAAGCTCTTGAGCCATGAGACTTTCGCCTTGTTTTCGAGGACGCTTACATCCTTTCCGGCGGTCATGGTCAGCAGGTGGAACACGGTCATCTTCTCGAGGTTCGCGTCGTATTTCTGCGGTCTGTACTCGGGGAAGATATCGATGACCTTCGTGTCGAGCGTCAGCAGTCCCTCGTCAATAGCGAATCCGGTGGCTATCGACGCAAAACTTTTGCTGACTGAATACATGGTGTGCGGGATGTCGGGAGCATAGGGGTCTCTCCAGGTCTCGAAAGCAACTTTCCTGTGGCGCAGGATCATGATGCTGTGAAGCTCTATTCCGCTGCGCTCGAAGTCGTCGAGCAGTTCGGATATCGCATTTGAGGACACGCCGACCTGTTCCGGGAAGTCGGCTCTCGGGAGCGCCTTGCTCTTGGCTTTTACGGTTGGCATAAGATATACATCTCCTGTAAAAAATAATGTTCACTTAAAAATTCTGCCAAACGAATGGTTATTACATAAATTATACTACAGCGCAAAACTAAAATACAACAAAAATGTGTTAAAATACCGGTCTTTGGGCAGAAAAACCGCGCAAAAAATTTATAAAAAATTCAGCAAACAAATGTTTGCAATTTCCAAAACTATGTGCTATAATAAAGCAGGTAAGTTATGCAGACATCTTGAAAGGGTGACGTGCTTTGAAAGACATAAGCAAAACTCAGAAAAGAATATACGAATATCTTCTTGAACGCTCGCAGGACGGAGTCCCGCCCTCGGTGCGTGAGATAGGCGCGGCGGTGGGACTTAGCTCCACCTCCTCCGTGCAGGCGAATCTTGATGCGCTCGAACAGGCGGGCTATATTCAGCGCGATCCGCTCAAGAAGCGCACTATCCGCATTCTTGGCAGGGAAGACAATGTTGTTACAAATGTCCCAATCGTCGGTACTGTTACCGCCGGTGCGCCGATACTTGCGTTTGAGCAGATCGAGGGCAGCGTTGCCTATTCAGGTCACACCTCGAGCGATAAAACTCTTTTTGCCCTGAAAGTCAGGGGAGAGAGTATGATCCAGGCGGGCATACTCGACGGCGACCTCGTTATTGCCGAAAAGACTCCCGTTGCGCGAAACGGCGAAATAGTCGTCGCGATGATCGAGGACGAGGCTACGGTCAAGACCTTCTATAAAGAAAACGGTCATTTCCGTCTCCAGCCCGAGAACGATACCTATGAGCCGATAATCGTCAACGAGGTCTCGATTTTGGGCAAGGTTGTCGCGGTTATAAGATACTATTGATTTGTGCACAGCCGGTGCAGGCGTTTTATGTCCGCACCGGCTTGCTTTTTTGAGGGTATTATGTCTGACAGATTTATCGATATCACGCCCGGGAATATCGACAGCGAGCATCTTTGCTGCATCATCCGCACGAAGAAGCCGCACCCGGGTGTCGAGACAAAGCGCGCGTGGCTCAGAGACCGCCTTAGTGAGGGACATGTTTTCAGAAAGCTCGATGAAAAGGCGTGCGTTTTTATCGAATATGCGCCGCTCGAGAGCGCGTGGGTGCCGATAGTCGGCGACAATTACATCTATATATACTGCCTTTGGGTCCTGGGCGAGAACAAGGGCAAAGGCTACGGCAGGCGGCTGATGGAATCCTGCATTGCCGACGCAAAGGCGCAGGGAAAATCGGGAGTCTGTATGCTCGGCGCGAAGAAGCAGAAAGCATGGCTCTCCGACCAGTCGTTTGCGAAGAAATTCGGATTTGAGACAGTCGATGAGACCGAGAAAGGCTATGAGCTGCTGGCATTATCTTTCGACGGGACGAAGCCTCTCTTTGCCGAAAACGCGAAGAAAGAGACAATAGACAGCAAAAAGCTAACCGTCTATTACGACGCCCAGTGTCCGTTCATCCCCGGGCGCATCGAGTCGAATCGTAAATTCTGCGAAGAAAACGGAATAGACGCTGATTTTATTGAAGTCGATTCGCTCGAAAAGGCGAAGAATCTGCCCTGCGTTTTCAATAACTGGGCGGTGTTCTGCGGCGGAAAATTCGTCACGGTGAACCTCCTCGACGAGCGGGCGCTCAAGAAGCTTTCGGACGGCGAAAAATAATTTTATGTGTTCCTAACATAATTTTCCGATTAAATATTGAAAGCACTTTTGTTTTGTGTTAGTATTTTGATGAAATTAAAACAAATAAAATACAGGATGTGAAACAATGACAAAGCGCAGCATTTTTAAACGCGCGGCAAGCATACTTCTCGCTCTGGTTCTCGTTTTCAGCGCGGGCGTTTCATTTGCGTTTGCCGACGCAAAAGCCGATTCTTACAATTATCCCTGCATCTTCGTCCACGGTATTCTCGGTTACGGCGATCAGGATAAGCTCAACTCCGTCACCCCTTACTGGGGCATGCAGTACAAAGAGGATCTGATGAAGTCGCTTTCGGCGCGCGGATATAACTGCCACGCAGCCTCCGTCGGTCCGCTCAGCAGCGCATGGGACAGAGCGTGCGAGCTTTATGCCCAGCTTGCGGGAACCGTCGTCGATTACGGCGCAGCCCATTCTGCGGAGCATCATCATGAGCGCTACGGCCGTTCGTTCGTCGGCAAGGCTCTTATCGACACCTTCGGCAAGACCGATAGGAACGGCAATATCATCAAGATAAATCTCTTCGGTCATTCGTTCGGCGGCGCAACGACGAGACTCTTCACCTATATTCTCGCAAACGGCGCGCCCGAAGAAGTCGCGGCGGGCGGCGATGTCTCCGATTTCTTCACCGGCGGCAAGGGCGACTATGTCAACTCCGTCATTTCGATAGCCGCGCCGCATAACGGCACAATCGGCGCGAATGTCGGCGTCGATCTCTATCAGGGCGAGTATATCGCCGCGATGATAGGCAATATCGCAGGCATGGCGGGCAGCAACTATCTCGACTTCAAGCTCGACCAGTTCGGACTGACTCGCGCTCCCGGCGAGGGCAAGGCGAGCTTCAATCTCTGCGGCATTCTGAACTATGCCCTCTCGAACGACAACTGCCTCTATGACCTTACGCTTCGCGGCGCACAGGAACTCAACGCGAAGATGGGCATAGTCGACGGTGTTTATTACTTCTCCTACGCCTGCAGCGGCACAAAGACCTCCGCGGACGGCAAGTATCAGGATCCGACCGACGCGCTCGGCGTCATGGCAGGCACGGGCTGGCTCATCGGACATATAGCAGGCATAACCGTTGACGGCGTCAAGCTCGAGGGCGACTGGCTGAGAAACGACGGCGCAGTGCCCGTCAAGAGCGCACTCTATCCCGAGGGCGAGAAGCACGAGTTTATCGTTGACCACAAGGGCGCGTATGAGCGCGGCGTGTGGTATGTCTATCCCGTTGTGGAGAACGCGAACCACGGCACTCTGCTCGGCTCGAAGACAGAGAGCTATATCGACCTCTATATGAACCAGATCGATATCGTCAACGCGAAGTAAAACAGAAAAAGTATACAAAAGCAGTCGGCTTTACCGGCTGCTTTTCTTTGTTTTGTCGGTTGCCCGAGCGGTCAGACTTGCGGTATAATATTTCAAAACGCAGCATTTAGGGGGAGAAAACATGCCTGAACTTTCCGGCAGAACAGAAAATTTCACCGATTCGGTCATCCGCAGAATGACGCGCGTCTCGCTGCAGTACGGCGCGGTCAATCTGTCGCAGGGATTCCCGGATTTTGATCCGCCCAAAGAAATACTCGACCGCCTCGCCGAGGTCGCGCATGAGGATTACCACCAGTATTCGATAACCTGGGGCGCGCAGAATTTCAGAGAGGCTCTCGCCGAAAAGCAGTCGAAGTTCATGAACAGGCGCATTGACCCCAATTCGGAAATAGTCGTCACCTGCGGCAGCACCGAGGCGATGATGGCGGCGATGATGACCGTGACTGACCCGGGTGACAAGGTGATTGTTTTCTCGCCGTTCTATGAAAACTACGGCGCGGACGCGATCCTTTCGGGCGCCGAGCCTATATATGTGCCGCTCTATCCGCCGGAGTTTGATTTCAATCCCGACGAGCTGGAGGCGGCGTTCAAACAGCACCCCAAGGCACTCATACTCTGCAATCCGTCCAATCCGTGCGGCAAGGTATTTACATATAATGAACTGAAATTCATAGCCGATTTAGCTGAAAAATACGACACATTTGTCATCACGGACGAGGTCTACGAGCACATAGTCTATGCGCCGAACAGGCATGTATATTTTGCCTCTCTTCCCGGAATGTGGGAGCGCACGATTTCCTGCTCGTCGCTGTCAAAGACATATTCGATAACCGGCTGGCGTCTTGGCTATATTATTGCGCCGCCGAATATAATTGAAGTCGCGAAGAAAGTGCACGACTTTCTGACCGTCGGCGCGGCGGCTCCGCTTCAGGAGGCGGCAGTCACGGGGCTTCGATTCGGGGACGAATATTACGATGATTTAAGAAAGAAGTACACTGCAAAGCGCGATTTATTTATAAAAGGACTCAATGATATCGGGATAAAGCACACCGTGCCGCAGGGCGCGTATTATGTGATGCTCGACATTTCGGAGTTCGGCTTTGAGTCGGATCTGGAGTTCTGCGATGTCCTCGCACGCGATGTCGGAGTCGGCGCAGTGCCGGGTTCGAGCTTCTTCCGCGAGCCCGTGAACAATCTTATCCGCCTGCATTTCGCGAAGAAAGACGAGACGCTTTATGAAGCGCTCAACCGCCTGAGCGATATCAGAAAAAAGATACCCAAAAGATAAATTATACCGCCGCGAAGCGCAGAAAGAAGTGCCCGCGGCGGTTTTAAATTTTCAGATATTTTTCATTGTGTTTACAACTTTGGCAAACAGGTATACTATAATTGTAGAAAAAACTTTCGGGAGGCTTATTATGTGTACGGCAGCAACTTATCAAACCGATGATTTTTATATGGGCAGGACGCTCGACTATGAGTTCTCTTACGGCGAGGAGATAACCGTGATGCCGCGCAGATTTCCGCTCGAGTTCCGCCACGGCGGCAGAACGGACGAGCACTATGCTATAATCGGCACGGCTCATGTCTCGGACGGATATCCGATGTACTACGACGCCGTAAACGAAAAGGGACTCGGCATGGCGGGACTCAACTTCGCCGTCAGTGCATATTATTCCGAGTCTCAGGACGGCAAGCAGAACATCGCGCAGTTCGAATTTATCCCGTGGGTGCTCAGTCAATACGCGACCCTTGAGCAGGCTCGCAGCGCGATAGAGAAAATAAATCTCGTTGGCACAACATTCGACAGCCGCTATCCTGCGGCGAGAATGCACTGGATAATCGCGGACAAGAGCGGCGCGATAACGATTGAGCCGACCGAGAGCGGACTTAAAATATACGACAACGCCCCGGGAGTTTTCACGAACGAGCCGCCGTTTGATATGCAGATGTTCAATCTCAACAACTATATGAATCTCTCGCCGAAGCAGCCGAAAAACAGCTTTTCAGACAAATTAAGCCTCGCCACATACAGCCGCGGAATGGGCGGACTCGGTTTGCCGGGCGATTTGTCCTCGATGTCGAGATTCGTCAGAGCCGCGTTCACGAAGCTCAATTCGCTCTCCGGCAGCACGGAAGAGGAGAGCGTCGGTCAGTTCTTCCATATCCTCGGCGCGGTAGAGCAGGTGCGCGGCTGCTGCGAGGTCGCAGAGGGAAAATATGAGATAACGATATATACCTCCTGCTTCAACGCGGACAAGGGCGTGTATTATTACACGACTTATAACAACCGCCGCATCACCGCAGTCGATATGCACCGCGAAAACCTCGACTCGGCGTCGCTTATCAAATACCCGATGCTCGATAAAGAAGATATTTTGCAGCAAAATTAAAAAATCCCGCCGGCTGTGCAAATAATCCGGCGGGATTTTTATGCGATTGATATTGATGTTTGTGCTTCAGCCTCTATTGACTTTCTCCCAATCTCAATGATATATTATACATAGCCTGTGCCGACAGCTTCATTTTCGGCAGAGTATATTTTCAGTGCAGAAAGCGTGGCGAAAAAAGTTGCAACAATCATTTTGTTTGTTGTTTTAGTTATATTGATAATAGCGTGAGTGATTTTTTGACTCTTCATTGCTTCTGGGACAGGATCATTATAGGAAAGACAAAGACGGAGGAGTTCACTGCGAGCGGCGATGTTTTCAAAGTTGGTATCATATCCGACACTCAGCTGCCGCCGAACGAAAAAAAGCTTGAAGAAAACGATCTATATGTCCGCCATCTCAGAACCGCGCTTGAAGAATTAAAAAACAACGGCGTTGATATGATTTTGTTCGCGGGCGATGTCGGCGATGCAGGCTCATATTTTGCGTTCAAAACATATAAAAACACGATTGACGAAGTATTTGGCAATGATAAGCCCGTCATCCAGACAATCATGGGCAATCACGACTATTGGAGCGAAAGCGCGCTTTCCGCGAACGCCCATATAAAAGCTTTTAAGAAAGTTCTTGGACAGTCGCCGTGGACTCATTATGTTGTGAACGGATATCATTTTATCGGTGCGTCGCCGAATAACGGGAGTATGTCGTGCGGATATAAGCTCACATCGAAATGGCTTGACCGCGAGCTCGAAAAGGCGAACAAGGATACGCCGGACAAGCCCATATTTGTCATGACACACAACCAGCCCAAAGACACCTGCTACGGCAGCGAGGACTGGGGCGACAGCTCGCTGAACGAAGTACTGTCAAAATATCCAAACGCAGTCATTTTCAGCGGACACAGCCACTATTCGATTCTTGACGAGCGCTCGATATGGCAGGGCGATTACACTGTTCTGTCCACGCAGTCGCTTTCGTATACGGAGCTTGAAGGCGGCAAGGAAAACGGATCGATCCCGCCGAACCCGGCGGCAAACCCCATGGGATATATACTGGAGTTCGAGAATAACGAAGTCAAAATTCACAGGATGAGCTTCGACGGCACGAATCTCGGCACGGAGCAGAAAAACGATATGCTCTGGACTCTGCCGCTGCCGTATAAAAATGACAGGAGATATGCCTTTGAGAGCAGAAAAGAGAGAAACAGCGCGCCGATAATCACCGACACGGCGTGCAGCACCAAGACCGGCAAGGACTCAATAATGCTGTCGTTTGCCGCCGCGGCAGATGATGATTTTGTTCACTCATACAAAGTAGTCATTGACGGCAATGAAGAGAAACTCTTTTTCAGTGATTACTATAACGGCATAGATAACATGAGCAAAACGGTTGAGCTGACGCTCAAATCGGACGGGCAAAAGCACAATTATAAAATATATGCGCTCGACTCCTGGGGCGCACAGAGCAAAGACTGCATAGAGATTGACGCGTAAATAAATCGCTTTCTGGATGCTTTTTCGATAGCAGAAATCGTTTATCAATTTCATTTAAAGCGATAATATTGCTAAAAACTGTTTCTTTTCTAGGTGCTATTACTTTTTCAATAACATTGGAATGAATATCTATAAGACTTGGCAAGATATAATCATTTTTACAATCGAACTCATATGCATCTATTAAGGAAGTCCTTTGATTTGGAAGTATCCCATTATTATTCTATTTTCAATTAAAACAACGTGATCCGTGGTAATTTCATCTTCTGTTATTATCAACCCGTTTTTTAAAATTGTTTTATTGGTATGGTGCATTCTATCCCCCATTATTTATGTATCTCTAATTATCTTTGCTAAATATAATCTATGTTAGATGCTTCTATTTTCAACAGGCAGACTTGTTCGACAGAGCGTGCTCAACGGCAGCAAAAAGCGTATCTATGACGCCGAGTACGGATATGACATGAACAACAACGTGTCAAAGTTCACTT